>SVHZ01000047.1 GCA_015055525.1 Clostridiales bacterium | reverse complement strand
TCCGCAATTCCATCTAAAACGGATTTTGCTATACTATTACTCTCCGTTCTTGAAAAACTAAATTCGCCAAACTCTTGATGAGAAACGAGATATTTAGCGGTAGGATTATCGTTAAGACCTAAATTGAGTTTATCTTTCAAAATTTCAGCAATCTCGTAATCGCACTCTAACCCTTCGGAAAGATACGCGGAAATCATGCCACCGCCAAGCGGGAAAGCCTTGCTATGCAAAAGCCCGTCTCCACAAACGATAGAGAGTGACGACGTTGAATAACCGACGTTTATTAAAAGTTTGCACGCATCGCGCTCAGATAACGTAAACAAATACCTTGCGTCTGCATAGTCTTGCAAAATATACTTAACGTCAGTTACGCCTGCTTTTTTAAGGATTGAATTGACAACTTCAACAAAATGATTGATAACTAAACCGTAAGAAACTCTTGCCGATAACGATATCGCCTTTTTACCAATAGGCTCGTGGGTTTTATAGTTATCAAGAACGTAATAAACCGCCGAACGATGAGCAATTTTATATTCCGTATCATCGTCTTGATACGCCTTGTCGTACAAATAGCAAACGTCTGCCTGCGTTATTTTTTTAGGCTTACCAAAAGTAATTTTATAATTTTTAGAAATAACTTTTGAAAATTCACCGGGAACGCCAACGTACACGGTTGAAATCTTAGAAACGTCACTATTATTTATAAGATCGTTAAAAAGTTTAATAATCTCAACTTCAAGTCTTTTAATATCGTAAAATTCGCCGTCGAAATACGAGTAATATTTAACCGTTTCGCTAGCACGAAAAAAGAACGCTCCGTTAACGCTTCTTTCAGCGACGGTAAGCGTAACGTCAGCCGAGCCGATATTAAGTGTTGCTACGCAATCGTTAAACATAATTACCCTACTTATATATTATATATAATATATTTTAATATAAATAAACCGCCTTGTCAAGACTGACAACGACGGTTTTTTTAATTTTATTGTTTGATTGTAATATTTCCGCTATCTTCAAGCACGGTTATATATTCACCATAGCCTTTATTAGATAAATTCTTATAAAATTCGTAAGTTGCATGAAGTTTTTCAAGAGTTTTTTCGTTTGCTTTAAGAATTGTAAAGGTAACGCCTTCACGCATAGTTAGCGTTATAGTTTTGTATTTTATTCCATCTTTCTTAGCAGTAATTGAAACCTTTGTTAAATTTTCACGCATTGAATAGATATAAATTGAAGACAAGTTTATATACTCGTTAATTTCATTATCGTGAAATTTTAATCGCTTGCCAATTTGAAAATTTGCATCGTAATCTGCGGGGTTTAATTCTAAAAGAACGTTATCGTATCCATACACGTTATTTTTAATATCGGTCTTTTTAGCAAGAACGTTAAAAACGTTATCTAAAACGTAATAATCATCGCCTACTTTTAACGAAAAAGCCTCCGGGCGCTCCATTATCGTAACCGAAAGTTTATTTGGAAAAACTTTTTCAACCGAAACAACTTCAACGTAACCGGATAACGCGCCAAGTTCTTGTTTGACCGTGTTCGTTTTAACGAATACTAGGTTTTTATCTTTATATTGTTCTAAATATTCAGAACAAGTTTTCTTAACGTTTTCACTCGAACCTGAAATAACGTTGAAATTAAGTTCAACGTCAGTTATCTTAAACGCCGATGCAAAACAAAAAATTGCTACCGTAACAAACAGTAAACACGTCATTAAAACAAGCAATTTTTTGTACTTCATAATTTTCTATCCTTTAGTTACGTTCGCTCCAAGCATTCGCAACTTTTTATCAATATCAAAGTATCCCCGCTCAATAATATCAAGCCCTATAATCTCGCTTACGCCCTCGGCCCCTAGTGCAGAGATTATAAGCCCCGCACCACTACGCAAGTCGTTAGCGTTTAGTATTGCTCCGTTAAGTTTACCTTTACCGTTTACTATCGCCTTAGAACCTTGCAAAGTAATATCTGCGTTCATCTTTTTGAGTTCAGGTATGATTGAAAACCTATTTTTGAATACTGTTTCTTCAATAATGGTTTTACCGCTCAATGAACACGCGTAGGCTAAGATTGGAGATTGAAGGTCTGTTGGGAACGCGGGATATGGGCCGGTTTTGATAAAACCGAGCGAACTTCCAACACCGCAACACTTCAGATATATTTTATCACTTTCAAAGGTCAATTTGCAAGTGTTATTATAAATTTTTTTAATTAAAGATACGTTATGTAAAAAATTAGCGCCGTTTATCTCAACTTCCCCACCCGTATTAAGAGTTGCCAGCAAATAAGTGCCAACTTCAACCCTATCCGTTATCGGTTTATAATAAGCAAAATTCTTAGTTAGTTTCTTTACGCCCTCAACGCATATTTTAGAAGTTCCCGCCCCTACAATTTTCGCTCCTAACTTGTTAAGAAAATTACATAGGCAAACTATTTCAGGTTCTTTAGCGCAATTTGTTATAACCGTTTCTCCGTCGGCTAAACACGACGCCATTATCAAGTTTTCCGTAACTCCAACACTTGGGAAAGGTAGGCGTATTCTACTGCCGATAAGTTTCTCCGCCCTTAAATATAAATTTTCTTTACCCGATATTTCAACACCTAACTGACGCAAACTATCAAGATGTATATCAATAGGTCTTTCGCCAAAATTGCAACCGCCGGGAGTTACTGCAGACACTCTTCTAAACCTTGCAATAAGAGGCCCTAATAAAAAAATCGACGCTCTAATCTTTTTAGATAACTCACATGGAAGTTCAGGGATATAAAGCGAGGAACAATCAACGTACAAAGTATCTCCGTCGTATCTATATTTACCACCAAGGCTCTTAATTATATCTAGCATTACCACTACGTCGCCAAGTTTTGGGCAATTCAAAAACCCTACTTCAAAGTCAAGAAGTACGCAAGACGCAATTAGTGGTAACAATGCGTTTTTTGCGCTCATAACTTCAACTTTGCCGTAGAGTTTATTCTGCCCGCTAATAATAAGTTTATTCATAAACGCTCCCTTTCGATATATATCATATTATGAAAAGAAACGCTCATTGGTTAATTAAATTTTATCGACGTCTTTTGATATCCTATAAAGTATTCCAAACGCCGTCATAAATACTATCAAAGACGTATTTCCGCAACTTACAAAAGGAAGTGGAAGCCCCGTTGGCGGAATACTTCCAGTAACTACTAACGCGTTTATAAGCACTTGCAATAAAAATACCGTAGTTATTCCAAACGCCATCATAAAGCCTAGATAAGTTTTGCACCTAATTGCCGTTTTATACCCCCTATAAGACGTAAAAAGCATTATGCCAAACAATATTGCAACACCAATAAATCCAAGTTCTTCGCCTATTACCGATAAAATAAAATCACTTTCAGAAAATGGCAAAAACCTAAACTTTTGCCTTGAATTAAATAATCCAACCCCAAAGAAACCTCCACTGCCAAGAGCATATAACGACTGCAAGAGTTGATAGCCTTCACCCTTTGGCGAAGCCCAAGGATTTATAAACGCCATAAGTCTTTTTAACCTATACGGCTCAATCAATATAAGTATAGGCAACGCTATAAGCGCTGGTATTATAATTGCTAACAAATAACGCTTTTTCATCCCCGAAACGAAAAGCATGGCAATCATAAGCCCACCAACGCAAACTGTTATACTCATATTGGGTTCAAGCATTATAAGTAAGCAGGTAATCGCGCCGATTAAAATTATTGGAAGTATACCCTTAAAAGTAGTTGCTCTTGAAGGATTTTTTGCAAAATAACTAGCGGTAAATATAACGAAGGAAAATTTAGATATTTCAGACGGCTGAATTGTAATAGACCCAACGCCTATCCAGCGTTTAGCGCCGTAGTTTTCAACTCCAAGCGGAGTAAAAACTAACGCCAAAAGCAAAAATGACAACGATATTAAAACCCATCTAAATTTAGCAATAGTTTTATAGTCAACTATCATTATCATAATCATTGATAATAAACCTATTATAAAACCCAATGCCTGCTTTTTTACAAAATAAAATTTATCTCCAAAGGTTATTTCCGCTTGATAATTAGATGCAGAGTATATCATTAAAATTCCAAATAAAGATATAAATACAACGGATATAGGTATTAAAATATCCCCTCTTTTACTATTTGAAACTTTGAGCGATTTGAGCAAATTTCTCTCCCCTTTCTTCAAAAGAACTAAACTCGTCAAAACTTGACGTAGCAGGCGTTAACAATACGTTATAACCAGAAGAAGAAAGCCTATAAGCCGTTTTAACGGCATTTTCAAAGCCTAAAACGACCATTACGTTATCAACTTCTTCCTTGACGGCGTATTCCGCCATAAACTTTGAGCATTTTCCCGTTATAACCGTTTGTTTTACAAATTTTGAGCCTTTAATTTTTCTAAATAACTCAGTATAGTCAAGCCCCTTATCTTCCCCGCCTAAAATTAAAATGGTAGGTTTATTCAAGTTTTCAATAGCCTTTATAGCACTCGCTTGATTTGTTGACTTACTGTCGTTTATAAAAGTTACGCCGTTACACTCGCCAACGATTTTATACCTGTGCGCCACACCTTCAAAATTAGTGAGCGAACTTGCAATTTTAGAGTTTTCAATACCTATTGATTTCAACGCGCAAATTGAGGCAAGAGCGTTTTCAATATTATGCGTTTCTTTAAGCGCTAGGTCAGAAACACTCATAACTAACTCGTCGTTAAAATATATATTTCCGTCTAAAACGTACGCTCCTTGAACTTTTTGAGTAGTTGAAAACCACAAAACTTTAGCCCTAGTGAGCGTTGACAATTCTCTTACCTTTTCATCATCGTAATTAAGAACGGCAAACTCACTCTCTTTAAGTGGCAATATCGCCTTACTTTTTACTAAGACGTAATTTTCAAAAGTATAATGCCTATCCAAATGATCTGGCGTAATATTCAAAATTATCGATACGTGCGGATAAAACAAATACGTAGTTTCAAGTTGAAAACTCGAAACTTCCAAAACGCACACGTCTTTTTTATTAACTTCATCAATCCTACTTATAAGCGGTGTTCCAACGTTACCTAATAATTCGCTCGATATTGAATTTAATTTAAGAGCGTTATGTATCATATTGCAAACGGTAGACTTGCCGTTTGTTCCGGTAACTGAAATTATAGGTGTCGTAACGCTTAAAAAAGCAAGTTCTAACTCCCCTATCACACGCTTATTCGAACCCTTAAAAAGTTTACAAATATCGCTATCGATAGGCACACCCGGACTTATTACTAAAACGTCGCAAAATTCCGTTGCGTTTTCATAACCGTCTAAAACGATTGCGCCTTTTTTTACAAGTTTTTCCTTGTTTGAGTTGACTTTTTGATTTGTTCGCATATCGTAAATGTATACTTTTGCGTTTTTATTAAGCAAAAACTCTGCCGAAGAATACCCACTCTTTTGCAATCCAGCAACTAAAAAAGTTACGTTTTTATAATACATAATCCTCCTTACATAAACACGATTATTATAGATAACGACAAGATAATAGTTATAAACGAATATGCGTAAGCAATTTTACTTTCGCTATACCCCTTTTCTTGAAAGTGATGATGAATCGGAGCCATTAAAAAGACTCTCTTTTTAGTTTTTTTATAGTAAGCAACTTGAATTATTACCGAAACGGACGACGTAATATAACAAATTCCCACTATAGGAATTAGCAACGTGTTGCCACTTAAAACTGCAAGTGTTGAAATTGCTCCTCCAAGAGAAAGCGAACCCGTATCTCCCATAAAAATACTAGCCCTATTAGTGTTTAGAAGTAAAAAACCAAGTAACCCGCCTGCAAAACAAGTGGAAAGCAAGGCTAAACTTGAATATTCCCCTTGATTTATATACCTTTCCCCATAGGCTCTTGATTGCAAGGATATGATAACGGCAAGCGCTATAAAGATAATTAAACTAACTGAACTACATAGACCGTCAAGCCCGTCGGTTAAGTTAACTGAATTTACAGTTGCAATAAACACGAACACGTTCAAAATAACAACGTATGCACCTAAACTAATAGTCTTTTTTGAAAAAGGCAAATATAAAAAATCTAAGCCCGAACGATAAGAAAAATATGACGCTATAATAGAAACTATCACCTGAAACAACAGTTTTTGAACGACGCTTAACCCTTCATTGTGTTTATATTTAATTTTTAGAAAATCATCAATAAACCCAACAACCATAAATCCTAAGGTTATTGCAATAGTCAAATTTGAAAGTTTACCACTATCTTTATTAAAAATCAAAAAAGTAAAAATAGCACCGACAATAAAGAACAACCCGCCCATAGTTGGAGTTCCACTTTTACTCTTATGCTCGTCAACGTATTTAAGGATTGGTTGTTTTAATTTGAGTTTTTTCAAAAAAGGTAAAAACGCCAAGCCAACTATCAAAGTAATTAGAGAAGAAATTATAAAGCAAAGAATTTGCGTTTTCAAATAAGATCCCCGCTAAAATCTAACTTTGCAATAGTTTCTTTAATAACTTCTTTGTCAATGAACTTTAATTTTACTCCCATAATCTCTTGATACTCCTCTGCACCTTTACCTGCAACCACCATCGTATCGCCACTACTTAATTTCGTTAAGGCGTAACCGATAGCCATTTCTCTATTTTGAATAGTTATGTAACAAAGATTAGTTTTCCTTATACCTTTTTCTATTTGAGATATTATTTGATACGGCTCTTCATATCTAGGATTATCAGAAGTTATAACTGTAAAATCTGCGTATTTGCCTGCAATTTCGCCCATTATCTCCCTTTTAGATTTATCGCGATTTCCGCCACAACCAAAAACTAAAATTAACTTATTCTTGGTAACTTCTTTAAGAGATTTTAACAAGTTTTCAAGCCCGTCAGGCGTATGCGCGTAATCGATATAAACGTTAGCACCATTAAAACTTTCAACAAACTCCATACGCCCGGGAACGACCTTTAATTTTGAAAGCCCGTTTCTTATAGCCCTTGAACTTATGCCCATAACACTTGCCAAAGTCGACGCTCCAAGACAATTATAAACGTTAAATCGCCCCGTTGACGGATATTTTATATTAACGATATCGTCAAACAAATTCATCACGAAATTTATTCCGTTAACGTTACTTTTTACGTTGACGGCAAAAACGTCGCTTGGGTTTTCTAAGCCGTAAGTAAAAGTTTTAACGTTATTATTCAAAATTATTTTTTTGCCCGTTTCGTCATCGGAATTAATTACGGCAAACTCGCATTTATTTTGAGTAAACACGCTCATTTTAGTATTTTCATAATCGCTAAAAGTCTCAAAATAATCTAGGTGATCTTGCGTGCAATTTGTAAAAACTATTCCTTCAAGTTTAATATCGCCAAGTCTTTTTTGCTCAATTGCATGCGCGGAAAGTTCAAAGATAACGTACTCAACGTCTGAATTTGCCATGTCCATAACGAGTTTATAAAAAGATAACGAGTCAGGCGTAGTAAGCGACGGTTCAACGTAAGCCTTATTATAAAACGCGCCGAGCGTTCCTATAACACCCGCGTTAATACCCGCCTCTTCTAAAATATTTTTAATCATAAAAGTAGTAGTCGTTTTGCCATTAGTTCCAACTACCGCAATAAGTTTTGGTCGCTTATTTTTAGGCTTATAAAAATTATAGGCAATTTTACTAATAGTTTCTTTTATATCTTTAACTATAATTTGCGGAACTTTAACGTCGTTTTTATTTTCAGAAACAACTGCAACCGCTCCCCTTTTTACCGCTTCGTTTATATATAAATTTCCATCGGTATTATTGCCTTTCACAGCAAAAAATAAACTTTTTGAAAAAACTTCGCGACTATCGATATCAAGGTCGTCAACGTCTGTGTCAATAAAGTTAAATTTGTCGATAATTTCTACGTTTTTTATAATTTCACTTAGTCTCATTTGGAGTAATTCCTTTTGCGTTTATTATTCTTTCAAAAACTTTTTTACATAACGGCGCGGCAACCGTTGAACCATAAGTTCCACCAACGGGCTCGTCAACAATTACTAGGCAAAGATATTCAGGTTTATCCGCTGGGAAAAAACCTATAAAACTCATAACGTACTTACCTTGATTGATTATTCCGTTACTGTACTTTTGAGCAGTTCCCGTTTTACCGCCTACTTTATAACCTTCAATATACGCTTGTTTACCAGAACCAAGAGATACTACTTGTTCTAAGTAACCCCTTATTATATTTGAAGTTTTTTCATCGATGCTACTCGTAATTTTTTTGGGCTGAGTTTTTACCGATAACGCTTGCGAATTTGAATAAACTTCTTTAACTAGATACGGGGAATATAAATTTCCGCCGTTTATAGCAGAGCACGTTGCCATAACTAACTGGAGCGGAGTGCAAGCAATTGCTTGACCGAAAGAAATTCGCGCCAAATCGGCATTTTTAACTGCTTGCTCTGGAATAACCATACCTTGCGCTTCGCCCGGTAAATCAATGCCCGTAACTCTCCCATAGCCAAACTTATCAACGTAACTATAAAAAGTTTTCTTTCCAAGAGATAGAGCAATATCAACAAATATCGGATTGCAACTGTTATTTATCGCCTCCGAAAGAGTTTCGTTTGCGTGCTTACCGTTTGCATG
>SVHZ01000046.1 GCA_015055525.1 Clostridiales bacterium | reverse complement strand
GTTGATATTTCAAGAAAAGTTGGTGGTGAAATATTAAAAAGTAACCATAACTTGAAAGTTGACGTAATTTCTCCCGATAATACTGTTAGTATTGATATTAGAGAAACGGGCGAAACGCTTATTTTTACTCAAACTTATATGATGATGGGCGGTATGCCTAGCGGATCTTCTGGTAAAGGCTTGCTTATGATTTCCGGTGGTATTGATAGCCCCGTTGCCGGTTATATGATGGCAAAGCGCGGTATGAAACTTTCCGCAGTTCATTTCCATTCTTATCCATATACTAGCGAGTATGCTAAAGAAAAGGTTGTTAAACTTGCTAAAATGGTTGGCGAATATACGGGCGGTCTTAAATTATACGTAGTTTCCTTTACGAAAATTCAAGAGGCTATTCATAAATTTTGTAAGGAAGAATATATGATAACCTTAATGCGTAGGTTTATGATGAAAATTTCTGAAACTATCGCAAAAAATAATGGGTATCAAGCGATTATAACGGGTGAAAGTTTAGGTCAAGTTGCCTCGCAAACGATAGAGAGTATAACTTCTTCTGGGAGCGTTGTTAAAATTCCAGTTCTCCGTCCACTTATTGCTTTTGATAAAATTGATATAATAAAAATATCTGAAAAGATTGAAACTTATGAAACGTCAATACTTCCTTATGAAGATTGTTGCACGGTATTTTTACCAAAACACCCACTTATAAAACCTAACCTTAAAAAAGTTCAACTTGAAGAAGAAAAATTAAACGTTCATGAACTTATAGAAGATGCTTTATCTTCAATTGAAATAATAGAATTATAATTAAAATCCACGGAATTTCCGTGGATTTTATATTTATAGAGTAAGCCATTTATCGTTTGATAAAATAGAGTGATTTTTGTCTAAATAGTTTATGCTTGGATAGTTAAAAGTTGCCGTTTTATCTCCGTTTTTGACTGTAATTGAGTAGTTGTATATTCCAAAATCTTGCAAATATTCTTTATACTCAGTTATATTTACGCCTTTATAAACGGTTGTTTTTACTCCGTTATACGTTTTATCTATCTGAATAAAATTAGCGTTTTTCGTGGCAAAGTTTAGAGTAACTAGGCTGTTTTTTACGTTAATTTTAGTGTTTGTTACGTTTGGTAAAACGTAATTATCGTAATATATTTTTGGTTCAGTTCCTTTTATATAACAATAGGGCTCTCCGTCTTCGCTGATAACTTCAACGTTATCATTTAATAAAATCTCGTTGTCAATTTTAAGTTTTACGATATTACTTGGCGTTTCGAAAGGCAAAGGCGATTTTTCTTCGTAAACTTTTGAAAGTATATTATAAGCAATTTGCGTTGGTTGGTTTCCGCCCGTTACGCTATTAGGAATTAAAGAATTATCTTCATTTCCTATCCACACTCCAATTATATGGTCTGTTGTATAGGAAATTGTGAGAGCGTCAAAATTACCGTTTTCGTTACCGTTAGTTCCTGTTTTAGCGCAAATATCATAGGGGAGAGATCTAAGTTTTTTTGACGTTCCGTTTTTAGTTGCATATTTGAGAGCATCGTTAATTATAAATGCGGTTTCTTCTGAGAAAACGCTCGTTGATTTTGGTTTATATTGATAAATTTTGACGTTATTAACGTAAACGCTTTCGATAAACGATGATTTTATATAGTTTCCGTCGTTGTTAAAAACTGAATAGCAATCGCTTAAATCTTTTAGTGATAATCCGTCTGATATTGAGCCTAATGCGCACGATATTGATTGATCTTTAATATTTACCCCCATTTTGCTAGTGTATTTATTAGCCTTTTCAACGGTAAAATCGTTAAGAAGTTTAACCGGTGGAACGTTTAGGCTGTCTGAAAGTGCGGTTTTAACGGTTACGTTTCCGTTAAATTTTCCGTTGTAGTTTTTGGGTGAATATCCATTAATTGAAACTTTTTCATCCTTTATAACGGAACTTTCTTTGATGAAACCGTCATTGATCATTGGCGCGTAAACAAGCCAAGGTTTAACGCATGATGCAGGCGATCTTTTCATATTAGAATTTTTCCCAAAATATGCAATAATACCGTGTGTTTTGTTGTCTATTACTATTTTTGAATTTGAGTAGTTTTCCGTTTTATATTTGTTGATGTTCACTTGTAAATCTTCATCTAAAAACGTGTTTATTTTAACGTTTTTTGCATACGGATTGAAATAATTTGAGTTTTCGTATTCTAATATTACGGCGTTGACGTAATCGCTAAAATAATCGTTTTCGTTAGAGTAATTCAAGTTAACTTTTGATTTTACTAAACGCTCGTAATTTTCATTAGTGATATATTCGCAATCAAGCATTGCTTTTAATACTACGTTTTTTCTTGAAATTGATTGGTCGTAATTAGTTATTGGCGAATATTTGTTTGGCGCTTTAATTATTCCCGCTAAAAGCGCGCTTTCGTTTACGGTTAAATCTTTAGCGCTCTTTGAAAAGTATAGATTTGATGCGTTTTCAATTCCGTAAGCGCCTTTACCAAAATAAATAGAGTTAAGGTATAATTCTAAAATTTTATCCTTTTCATAAGTTTTTTCAACTTGTAGTGAAATTTTAATCTCTTTTAATTTTCTAAGGATAGTTTTTTCGCTTGATAAATGAGTGTTTTTAACTAGTTGTTGAGTTATTGTTGATGCGCCTTCCTTAAATGAAAAACTCTTTATATTGTTTAAGGTTGCGCCTAAAATTCTAACGTAATCAACACCATTATGCGAGTAAAACCTTCTATCTTCTATTGCAATAAATGCGTTTTTAGTATAGTCATTAATATCTTCAATATTGACGTAATTAACGTTGTTTTTTGCGTTTTTTACAGCAATTTCATTTCCTAAATTAGAGCATATTTGAACTTTATTGCTAGGATTTGTGAAGTTTTCAGGGTTTAATTTTGCGTTTATCGTTGCAAAGTAAAAACTGATTAAAAAAGTAATTATTATAACCGATATTGTTAAGATTAAGAACAGACAAATTTTCAATATTTTTTTCATTTATAATAGTTTTAGCGTTAATAGTTAAATTATGTGAAAATTTTACTTGAAATTTAGCGTCTAATTATGTATAATAATATTTATGAAATATTATAAAGTTGTAACGTACGGTTGCCAAATGAACGAACACGAGAGTGAAAAACTGTGCGGAATATTAGAAAAATTTAATCTTATTCAAACTGATGACGAAAGTTTAGCGGACGTTATTGTGTTTAACACTTGCACTATACGCGAAAATGCTGAAAGAAGGGCGTATGGTAATATTGGCGCGCTTAAAAAACTAAAAAAAGCGAATAAGGAAAAGATCATTGCAGTTGGCGGTTGCTTGACGCAACAAAAAGGAAAAGCTCAAGAGTTAAAAGAAAAATTTCCTTTTATTGATATAATTTTCGGCACGCACAATCTTTCTGAATTTGAACAAATGTTAAATAGACGCATTGAAACAGGAAAGAAGTTTATAGACGTTTCTACAGACGAGTATAAAATGCCTTGTCAAGTTCCCGTTAAGCGTAGCACTTATCCAAGTGCTTACGTTAACGTTATGTACGGCTGTAATAATTTTTGTACTTACTGTATAGTTCCGTACGTTCGCGGTAGAGAACGCAGTAGAACTCCTGAAGAAATTTTAGTTGAAGTTCAAGGTTTAATTAACGAAGGATATAAAGAAATTACTTTACTTGGTCAAAACGTTGATTCTTACGGAAAAGACCTAAATCCAAAAGTTGATTTTTCATCTCTACTTAAAATGGTTGCGAGTATTGATGGTAAGTTTAGAATAAGATTTATCTCTAATCACCCGAAAGACGTTAATGAAAAACTTGCTGAAACCATTAAAAACAATGAAAAAATATGTAATTCTATTCATTTTCCCGTTCAATCTGGAAGTACTAACGTGTTAGCGCTTATGAATAGGCGTTATACTCGTGAAGACTATCTTAAAAAGATTAAAATGCTTAGGAAAACCGTTAAAGATATCGCTATTACAACCGATATTATGGTAGGTTTTCCTAACGAAACTGAAAAAGATTTCAAGCAAAGTTTATCCTTACTTAAAAAGGTTAAATACGACGGTGCGTTTACGTTCGTTTACTCAAAGCGTTCAGGAACGAAAGCGTTTGATATGGACGGGCATATTGACGAGTCTATAAAGAAGGAACGCATTGTTAAATTAGTTGAAGTTCAAAATAACGTTAATAAAAAACTTGCTAAAAAATACGTTGGAAAAACGGTAGAAGTATTAGTTGATGAATTTAATACCGCTTGCGGTTACTATATGGGAAGAGATGAGCGTGGTAAAGCAATTCATTTTAGTTCCGATAGAAACGTAGTCGGCGAGTTTTTACAAATTAAAATTACAAGGGCTGACGGTATATCCGTTTATGGAGAAATAGTATAATGGGAAAATCACCAATGATGTCACAATACCTTGAAACGAAAGCGCATTATAAAGATTGCGTTTTGTTTTATAGGTTGGGCGATTTTTATGAAATGTTTTATGAAGATGCTGTAAAAGTTTCAAAAATGCTTGATTTAACCCTTACTGGTCGCGATGCAGGAGATGGTAGAGCGCCGATGTGTGGCGTTCCGTATCACGCGGCTGACACTTATATAGCTAAACTCGTTGCTATGGGTGAAAAAGTTGCAATATGCGAACAGGTTGAACCACCTAAAAAGGGCAGTATTGTAAAGAGAGAAATTGCAAAAATCGTTTCCGCTGGAACAATAACTGAAAATCATCTTCTAAACGAGAGAGAAAACAACTTTATATCTTCTATCGCAGTTTGCGACGGCATTTATTCAATTGCTTGGACTGATATTACAACGGGTGAATTCTACGTTGAAACTGTTAAAGGTTATAAAGACGTTGATACGTTGACAGATTACTTAGTTAAAAATACCCCTGCGCAAATTATTTGTCCGCAAGGCGTGTATTTAACGCTTAAAGATACCCCCGTATTTAAGCATGCCGTTCTTCCCATGCCTGAAATTTATAAAGAATGGGCGTTTTCTCCCATGCATGCCGAAACAACGATAAAAGAACATTTTGAAGTGTTAAATATTCAATCTTTCGGTTTAGAGAATAACCCGTCTGCAATTTCTGCGTGCGGAGCGCTTATAGAATATCTTAGAGAAACGCAAAAACACGCTCTTATAAACATAAATAAAATATCCGTAGTAGAGCCGTCTAACTATATGATAATCGATTCAAGCGCCGTTAAAAACCTTGAACTCACGAAATCTACAAGAGATGGCAAAAGATACGGTACTTTGCTTGGCGTTATTGATGAAACTCAAACTTCAATGGGGTCTAGAAATCTTTACTCGTGGATATTAAACCCATTGATTGACAAAGATAAAATTAATTACAGGCTCGACGCCGTTGAATTTTTATACAACGATAATTTAGTTAGAAATGCCGTTAATGAAGTTCTTTCAAACGTTAGAGATACCGAACGTTTATCGGGTAAAGTTTCAAACGGAAATATCCACCCGAAAGATGCTTATAACTTATCTAAGTCCCTTGAACTTTTACCGTCGGTTAAAAGGGCGATTGCAGGTTGTGAAGTAAAGGCTCTTGTTGACGTTGATAAATCGATTGCTGACTTTTCTCAAATAACTTCGCTTATTAATCTTGCGTTACGTGATGAAATTAGCGTTAACGCGCTAAAAGAAGGCAAGTTTATAAAAGAAGGGTTTGATAGGGAACTCGATAGGCTTAACGATATTAACAAAAACTCAACAAAGCTACTTAAAGAACTCGAAGAGCGCGAAAAGGAAGCAACGGGCATTAAGACTTTAAAAGTTAGTTATAACAAGGTTTTTGGTTATTATATCGAAGTTTCAAACAGTTTTAAGGATAAAGTTCCTTACTCTTACGTTAGAAAGCAAACGCTTGTAAACGGGGAAAGATTTATAACTGAAGAACTTAAAAATCTTGAAGAAGATATTTTAACTAGCAAAGAAAAAGCGCTTAAAATTGAACTTGATATCTTTTCTAAAATTAAAACAATTCTTGCCGAACATATAGTTGAAATTCAAAAAGCATCTAAGGCAATAGCATTTTTAGATTGCATAAATACGCTTGCAAGCGTTGCTAAAAAGAATAATTACGTTCGCCCGACTATGCTTGATTGCGGGCAACCGCTCGTTATTGAAGATGGCCGTCACCCGGTTGTTGAATCAGTTTCTAACAACCAATTTATACCTAACGACACAAATCTTCACTCAAACGGCAATCGTATGATGATAATTACGGGTCCTAATATGGCGGGTAAGTCTACTTATATGCGTCAAGTAGCCCTTATCACAATAATGGCTCATATAGGCTCTTTCGTGCCTTGTAAGCGCGCTCAGATACCTATTACTGATAAGATTTTTTCAAGGGTTGGAGCGAGCGATAACTTAGTGTTTGATCAATCTACGTTTATGGTTGAAATGAACGAAGTTGCATCAATTCTTAATAAAGCGACCGCAAACAGTTTAATTATTCTTGATGAAATCGGTAGGGGAACTTCAACTTACGACGGGTTATCTATTGCTTGGGCAGTAGTTGAGTACGTTTGTGAAAATATAAAGGCAAACACTTTATTTGCTACGCATTATCACGAACTTAGCGAACTTGAAGGAAAGCTTGACGGCGTTAAAAATTACAAAGTAACCGTAAGAGAACAAAACGGCAGTATAGTATTTTTACGCAAAATCCAAGAAGGTAGTGCAAATAAGAGTTTCGGTATTGAGGTTGCATCGTTAGCAGGTGTTCCAAAAACTATCACTAGAAGGGCTAAAACTATACTTAAACAACTTGAAAGCAAAGATATTAATTCAAATACAAACGACGTTTATTTAGAAACTACTGAAGAAGAAAATCCGGTAATTTCAACAATAAAGTCACTTGACGTTAATAATTTATCACCCCTTGAAGCGCTAAACGTTTTATATAAACTCAAAGATGAAATCGGAGATTGATTATGTCGGTTATCAATATACTTGATAAAAAAGTATACGCGCAAATTGCAGCGGGAGAGGTTGTTGAAAGACCTTCTTCCGTAATTAAAGAGTTAGTTGAAAACTCAATAGACGCTGGCGCAACAAAGATAAAAATTAATATTTTCGGCGGTGGCAAAGACGTTATCGAAGTTTCTGATAACGGCTCAGGTATTTTAGAAGAAGACTTGCTTAAAACTATTATGCCACACGCAACGTCTAAGATTAAAGACGTTGAAGATATTTCTAATATTACTACGCTTGGGTTTAGAGGGGAGGCGCTTGCATCTATTGCATCTGTCTCAAAACTTAGAATTACCACTAAAACTAAGGGCGCAGAAATAGGTTATACTATGGAAGTTTCGGGTGGTGAAAACCCCGTTATTTTTGATGCGCCCGCAAACGAGGGTACTTTCGTAACAGTTTCAAACTTATTTTATAACGTTCCCGCAAGGCAAAAATTTCTTAAAACGGTAAGATCTGAAGAAAATGACGTTACCGATATGGTTTCAAGATTGATGCTTGCAAACCCCAACGTTTCATTTAGATATGAAATAAACGATAGTTTAATTTTTAATTCTTACGGCGATGGAATTGAAGATGCTATAAGGGGAGTTTACGGAAATAAGTTTATCGATCAATTTATCCGCGTTTCTAACTACAAGCACGGCGTAAAAATTGAAGGTTACGTTGGTAGAATTAATTATACAAAACCAAATAGAAGTTATCAAACTGTAATACTTAACGGTAGATGTATTCATAACCAAACGATACAATCGGCAATTATGAACGCTTACGCAGGTTATTTGATGAAAAGAAAATATCCTATGGTAGTGCTTTATATTACCGTCCCAAATGAAGTTGTTGACGTTAACGTAACACCTAACAAGTCAGACGTTAGGTTTATTGATAATTCCGTTATTTACGGTGCGGTATATTCTACCGTTTCAAGTGTTTTAGACGGTAGTGACGTTGCTCTTGATATTATACTTCCAACCTATGATAGAATACTTAAATCTCCCGAACAAGTTAGAAAAGAGGCTCTCAACCCTCCCGAAGAACCGGAAGTATTTTTAGTTACTTCAAGGGGAAACAACAATCCTAACACTTCTGATTATACCTACGATAAGCATTACGATCCGTTTGAAAATTTCAAACTTGTGATGGAAGATGAAAATAAGCATGGTGACGTTTCTCAAGGTCAAACTAAACCGAAAAACGACGATATTTTCGCGGAAAATAAAAGATATATTGAAGAACTTGAACGTAAAAAGGAAATAGAATACGTTCCGCAAGTTGAAGAAAAACTCAAATACGTTGCGCAAGTTCTTAACTCGTTTTTAATTTTCGAGCGTGGAAGTGACGTTTATTTTATCGACCAACACGCAGCGCACGAAAGAATTTTATATAATAAACTTTTATACCAAAGAACGGTTAAAGAATTTCCAACCCAACCACTTTTAGTTCCTTATCAATTAACAGTAAATTCGGTTGAAAGAGAATATATCTTAGATAAGTTAGTATTCATAAAAGAAATGGGCTTTGTTATCGAGCAAAATACTGACGGCAATTTCGATATTTATGAAATTCCATTAGAACTTGTTGATATTAATCTTGACGATTTCTTTGAAGATATTTTCTACGATTATTCTTTAAGAAGGGAAACTATTCCCGAAGTTATCAATGAAAAACTTATGCAAAAAGCGTGTAAATCTGCTGTAAAAGCGGGTATGCCACTTTCAGATAGCGAGGTTGAGTCGCTTATGATATTATTAAATGGAAATATCAATCTTAAATGTCCTCACGGTAGACCGATTGCGGTTAGAATTACAAGAAATGAGATTGATAAATGGTTCAAAAGAGTATTATGAGACCTCAAAT
>SVHZ01000006.1 GCA_015055525.1 Clostridiales bacterium | reverse complement strand
CCGATAGCGTCAACTGCGAGTTGAGCATTGTCATACGGAGTAAGAGTACCGGTAGTGCCAGCAAGTTCGCCTACGTAATCACCGTCACCGTTAATTTCAATATCAGCGTAAATGTTACCAGTAGTATCGCGTTGAACACCGATGTTCTTGTTCATAAGGCTTGACCAGAAAACACAAGAAGTGCCGTCAGTTGCCGTTTGAACGGGAAGTGAAGTGTCAGTTGCTTTGTAGATTACGTATTGAACTGAAGTGTAGTAAGGGTTAGAGAAATCAACTTTTTCCTTTCTAGCGTCGGTAATAGTAATACCAGCAGCGCCACAGTCGTATTGATCGCCTCTTGAAACGTTATCAATAATAACTTCAAAGTCTGTGTTTTCAAAAACAACTTTTTTGTTGAGTTTTTCGCCAACTTTGTTCATGATTTCAATATCAACGCCCTTAATTTCAGTACCGTCGTAATATTCAAACGGTGCAAAGAAAGCGTTGGTATCAACGTAAATAGTGCCTTCAGTGTCGTTACAAGCGGTAAAGCAAGAAAGAGTGCATACTGCTAAAACACTTGCAAGTAAAACTTTTAAGAATTTTTTCATAATATTTCTCCTTATTATAAAATATTTAATTAAATAGTTTAATCATTATATAACCCCTATTTTAATTTTGTCAACTGTTTATGCATAATTTTTAATTTTTTTTATTTTTATGCAATTTTTTATGCATTTATGCAAAAAAAGTTTTTTTGAAAATTTTATAAAACCACTTGAAAAATATTTTTATTGTGCTAATATATTAATGTAAAACATTAAAATGGAGAGTATTATGAAATTTACACCTGTTTACGATAAAGATTACTATCCTATGATTGTAAAACTCAGAGAGTTTAAGAAGGCGGTATCTAATGAACAAAGAAAGACCTTAAAAATCTGCGTTGAAAGAAACAAAGGCTATAACTTTATTTATAACCTTGATATTTTTGCGGACGAGAATAAGAAAGAAGAAAACTACGGCGTTGCCGAAAGGCTTATTAAAACTATCCTTTGGGTAGCGGGCGGTTATAAGATTATTTTATCGGGCGATAAATATATCTACGAAAGAATTAAAGACGATTATTCTAAAACGGGCGCTCGCGCGTTTGACGAAAAGTTTATGTCAGGCGTATACGAAAGACCTTTTGAAGTTTTATACGTTGAAGAAAAAGATTTCCCCAAGGCAAACGGTTGTTCGCTCAAAGTTGGCGGTCATTTAGACGGTTGCCGTATCGGTTTCGATGCGGGCGGTTCTGATAGAAAAGTTTCCGCTGTTATCGACGGTAAAGTAGTTTATAGTGAAGAAGTTGTTTGGCACCCCAAACTTAACTCTGACTGGCATTATCAATACAACGGCATTATGGAATCAATGAAGACCGCTGCAAGTAAGATGCCAAGAGTTGACGCTATCGGCGTATCATCTGCCGGCGTTTACGTTGACAATAAGATTATGGTTGCGTCACTTTTCTTAAAAGTTCCTGAAGACGATTTTGAAAAACACGTTAAAACTATGTATCTTGATATTGCAAAAGAAATCGGCGCACCTATTGAAGTAGCGAACGACGGTGACGTTACTGCTCTCGCAGGCGCAATCGACCTTAACGATACAGCAGTTTTAGGTATTGCTATGGGTACGAGTGAGGCTGTTGGTTACATTAATCGTGAAGGTTGCTTAGAAGGTTGGCTTAACGAACTTGCCTTCGCTCCGGTTGATTATAATAAAGATGCTATGGTTGACGAGTGGTCTGGCGACTATGGTTGTGGTGTTAAGTATTTCTCTCAAGATAGCGTTATTAAACTTGCAGAATCTGCTGGATTTAAGTTTGAAGAAGGCTTATCTCCCGCTGAAAAGTTAAAAGTAATTCAAAAACTTATGGTAGAAGGCGATGAAATGGCTAAAAACATTTACGCTTGTATCGGCATTTACCTTGGTTATACTATCGCATATTACAGCGAGTTTTACGACGTTAAGCATTGCTTATTGCTCGGTCGTGTAACTTCTGGTAAGGGTGGCGATATTATCTTAGAAAAGGCTCGTGAAGTAATAAACGCTGAATTCCCAGAATACAGTCATATTGTTCTTCAAATGCCTGATGAATCTAATAAGAGGGTTGGGCAATCTATTGCCGCCGCTTCTCTCACAGCAATTTAAGACATAAAAAAGCAAGGCTCGATGCCTTGCCTTTTTTATTCCGTTATTTGCGTCGCCTATCATCGTTTCTGCTCAAGTGATAGACTTCGATGACCAACAAGGTCTATCTCAGCCTATCCCTTTCGCGAGCCTTGATATGCTTGCAACTAACGGCTTAAAACGAGTTTTATTATATAAAAAATAAATTCCACAACTTTTTGACATAGTCAAAAAATATAACTTGGCGTAGCCAAATATATCTTGACGACAGTCAAATATATCTTTTTGACATAGTCAAAAAATATAACTGCGATAGCAAATGCGTGCGTTTTTGTTAAAGTTGATTGATTTTACATATTGCTTTGACAAGATTTACATAGTATTAACTAAAAAAATGTGATATATTACAAATATAACTTTACTTAAAGGAGTAATTATGAAAAAAATTTTTAAGGCGTTAATTTGTGCTTGCATTGCACTTGTTTCAATGTTTTCATTGTCGGCGTGTAACGGCGGTGATGGCAACGTTCAAGCAACAGTTAACAAAGATTTAGGCGATCATTACATTATCAACAACGCAATCGTTGATTTAGCGGCGAGTGATTCGCACACGATTGTAGATAAAAAATCTGCAAGAGCGTATACGGTTTATATGGCAAGTGAAAATAAACTTGGCGAAGGCAGTGAACTTTGTAAAGTGGCAGTGTATAACACTATGCAACCAACTAACGTTGAGTGGATTACCGCTTTTGATTTTGAAGAAGATTTTGGCGGGCTAAAAATAACCACTTGCAATATCGCAGATATTGACTCTTCAACCGTTAGAGTATATATTGGCGTTCACGGCGAAAATAAATATTATTATAAAGACCTTAATAAGCAAACGTTAAAGATAGGTGAGAAAAAAGAAGTTAAGTATAAGTCAGCCTATAAATCTCCTGCCGTTAATATGACCGTTGATAACGTTAACGCTCATATTAGAGAACTTGGTGGAGATGAGTTTAATTACGTTCAAATGTCTTCTGATATGATTAAGGTTGACGGTACTTTATACGTTGCAGTTGCAGGCGGTAAGGCGCTTTGTCAAAACTTCTTATTTATGGAATCGGGTGACGGTATAACTTGGTCTTTCGTATCTATGGGTAAGCACGCTGTAAGTTACGAACCTATGATTACTTATCACGACGATAAGTTCTGGGTAATGTGTAGAACGGGCGGAACTGCTCCAAGCAATAACACTCAACAAGATTTAATGTATTCTGAAGATATGGGTAAAACTTGGAAACAAAGTAACCTTGCCCTTGAAACTTCTGATACAAGACCTTATATTTTCACTTACCAAAATGAGTTATATTTAGCATATTCTTCTCCGCTCGCAAAAGATTATTCTGCGATTCGTACTTGGAGATGTAATATTCACGTTGGTAAAATCGTAACGAACAACGGCTCTCAATCTTTTGAAGAAGTTATCTATAAAGAAAGTAAATACGGCATAGTATATTATTCGCTTTTCGATTATTACGGCAAAATGATTATGCTTTATTCTTCCGGCGAACTTCACCCTGAAGAAGGAACTATGGGCGGTTATACTCAAGGTAAAGATTGCTTGATGTATACGGTATTAAAACAACAAGATCCAATCTTGAAAATTAAGGTGTAATTTATAAAGGAGTTTATTATGAAAAAAATTATAAGTTTTATTCTAACTCTAGTTACGGTGCTCACGCTTACGTTTGCCTTAACAGCGTGTAAAGGAGATGAACCTGTGGAAAATAATAACGTTGATTCAAAAGCGATAGGCACTAGTTTTATGATTAGTAACGGCTTAGTTGATATTGCCGCTAACGATCAACACACCGTTATTGATGAAAAAACTGCTATTGCATACACGGTGTATTTAGCAAGCGAAACTAAATACGGCGAAGGTAGTGATTTAATTAAACTTGCAAAATATAATATTTTGCAACCTACTAACGCAGATTGGGTTACGGTTTTTGATAAAGACGTTGATTTTGACGGCGTTAAAATGACTACCTGTAATTTAATTGACCTTGATAAAGAAACCATTAGAGTTTTTATCACAAATCAAGTAGATTACAAGTATTATTATAGGGACGTAAACAAAAAGACTTTTGAACTTGGCGCAGTAAAAGAAGTTAAGTATAAAAAGGCTTATAAATCAGAGCCCGTTACTATGGATAAAGAAAATATCAACGCGCACATCAAAGAACTTGGCGGTCAAGAATTTGAGTATATTCAATTCTCTTCTGAAATTATCAACGTTGATAGAACTTTCTATACGGCAGTTAGCGGTGGCGCTACCGGTATAAAGAACTTCTTATTTATGGAGTCAACTGACGGCGAAACTTGGAGTTTTATTTCTATGGCTAACTGTACCGTTAGTTACGAAGCAATGCTCGTTTATAACGACTATAAATTTTACGTAATGTGTAGAAACGGTGGAACTCATCCCGGCGATGAAACTCAACAAAATTTATACTATTCTGAAGATAACGGTAAAACTTGGAAGCAAAGCAACCTTGCGCTTAACACGTCTGATACAAGACCTTTCTTATTTAATTATCAAGGCGAATTGTATTTAGCATATTCTTCTCCGCTTGACGTAGAATATTCAACTATAAGACCTTGGAGATGTAACGTTCACGTTGGTAAAATCGTTTCAAACAACGGGGTTGAAACCTTTGAAGAAGTTTTATATAAAGAAAGCAAATACGGTATAGTTTACTATTCGCTTATAGATTGGTATGGCAAAATGATTATGATTTATTCTTCCGGCGAACTTCACCCCGAAGAAGGAACTATGGGTGGTTATACTCAAGGTAAAGATTGCTTGATGTATACTATTTTACAAGAACAAGATCCTATTTTGAAAATTAAAAGATAACGTTAAAACGCGTGTTTCAAAACACGCGTTTTTTTATGCAAAAATTCTTATTTTTCAACAATAAATATTATAATATTTAACGTTTGGTATTTTACACTTTAACTATGGCTAAAAAATACGTTGTAACGTCAGGAAAGGGCGGAGTTGGTAAAACTACTATAACTGCAAATTTAGGGCTTAAACTTTCAGAGTGTGGTAAAAGAGTTGCCGTGGTTGACGGAGATATTGGACTTAATAATTTAGACGTTTTAACTTGCGTTGAAAACAAGGCTGTTTTTGATTTAACCGATGCAATAAACGGCAGATGTAGGGTAAAACAAACGTTAGTTGAAAGCCCGCTTAATAAAAATCTTTTCGTGCTTCCGTCTTGCCACACTCTATCTTCAACGAAAATAAGCGGGCAAGATATAAAAAACGCAATCGATTCAATCGACGGGCTGTTCGATTATATATTTATCGATTCGCCCGCGGGAATTGACGCGGGGTTTCATAGAGCGGTATCGTCAGCAGACGGAGCGATAGTCGTTGTAACTCCCACGATAACTAGCGTTAGAGATGCCGATAAAGTTATATCAATCTTAAAAAGTTATCCGCTTTCCGATATATTTTTAATAGTGAATAAAATTCGCGGAGATTTAGTTTTATCGGGCAGTAGTTTAAGTGAATCAGACATTGAAAATACGCTTAAAACAACCGTTTTAGGAGTAGTTCCTGAAGACGATTTATTAAACTCTCTATACCCTGAAAATTTAGGTGTTGAAAGCGCCAAGGCAATCAAACTTTTAGCCTTAAAATTGCAGGGAAAATCAACTAAAACTTACGATTATCTAAAAAAATATAGTGGGTTTTGGGGCAGTATTAGAAAGGAACTTAAAAAATGGCTATGAAGAAAAAGAAAACTCAACTTAAAGACATAATAAATAGCGATAGATTGCTCCTTAGTTCAGATACTTCCGAAATGATATGTTACGACTTAAAAAACGTTCTTTTAGAGTATTTTAATTTAGAAGGCGGAGTAAGTATCGTAGTAGAGCCAACAAAAGACTCTTATCAAATTACAGTTAAGGCAACCGCCGTTGCCGTAAAGTCTTTCGGAATTATTAGGTAATACTTATAGATAGTAGTTGCCTAAAAAGATAAATTGTGGTAAAATGTAGTTACAAAAGGAGTAAAATTATGCAATTTGATGAAGTTATAAATTCAAGATATTCAGTTAGAAGTTACAAGTCTATTCCCGTTGAAGATGAAAAAATCAACGCGGTGCTTGAGGCAGGTAGAGTTGCGCCTACTGCAAAAAACAGTCAACCGCAAGTAATTTACGTTGCTAAAAGCAAAGAGGCGATGGAAAAAGTTAGGGAACTCACCACTTGTCATTTTGACGCGCCCGTTGCATTGATAGTATGCGGTAATCAAGATAGGGCTTGCATATTAAAATCAAACGGCAAAAACTTTATGGAAATCGACTGCGCTATCGTTCAAACTCACATGATGCTCAAAGCAACCGATTTAGGACTTGGCACTTGTTGGGTAGGTAGAATTATGCCAGATGACGTTAAGACGGCGTTCAACCTTCCTGAAAATATAGTCGTTTACGGTTTCTTGGTTATGGGTTATCCTGCCGACGATTGCGAACCTTCTCCACGCCATAGCGATAGGCTTGACCTTAGTGAAACTGTTAAATATTTATAAAAATACAGCCCCGATATTTTTTCGGGGCTTTAATTATATACTTAATAATAGTAAAAAATAATTGTAAAATTTATAAAAGTGTGATATAATACCATTTGATTATCTTTTTTGGGTGTTTTATGAACTGTATTGAAAAAATGTACAAAGAAATTGAAGAGATTTTGAGAAAAGAAAGGGAAGAAGCGCAAAAACTTTCCGTTCCTATTCGTGAGATAAAACACGGTTTTTCTCAAGACGCATCTTTTTTAACACAGGAAGAAGAGTTCGTTCCCGTTGACTACTTGTCAATGATTACTCTTGACGATGAGTGGGAGAAAAAGCCTTTCAACGTAATTAAGGCAAAGAGTTTTATAATTTTCATCTTTAAGAAATTTTCTTGTTTTAATAAAATTTCTTTCAACAGCGAAAAGTTTTTTGAAAACCTTGAAAGTAAACTTGCAAGTGAAGAAGATCTTTTGAAAGTTTTAGTAGATAGCGAAAACGAGTTTATTGAACTTTTAGGCGGGGAAACCGATGAAATAAAAGCGTTTTTCACAAATCCGTACAATGCGCTTTTCAAAGATGAAGAAGGTTATTACGCCGTTATTAAAAACGGTAGGTATAGTGACGTTAAGCGTCCTTTCGGTTTTAACCCCAATCAGATGAAGAAGATAATCAAGGAAAATTTAGAAGAATATCTTTCAGACTTTAAGAATAAATTCAAATCGGAAAAAGAGTTCAACGCTTTTTCAAACTCTGTTAAGGCTTTCGTAAACAAAGCCGAGGGAAATCCCAACGATATAGAGAGTGAGTGTAATTCTAAACTCAAAGAAGTTCTTGTAAAAAACGGCGTGAGCGAATCTGCGTTTAACGCCTACCTTGAAGATAAGGGAATTTCCATTATCAAGCAAGGCAATTATTATTTTAGAAAGAGAGCGTATGAAGAATACGCCGAATATAAAAAGATAGAATTCCGATACTGATAAACAGAATATAAACGGAATACAAAGGAGTAAATTTTTTCAAAATGCCAGACGGCTCGTTACCACTGCTAATAGCGTTAATTGCATTAGTTATCTTATCTGCGTTTTTCTCGGCAACGGAAACGGCTTACACAAGCCTTAACACTATAAGACTTAAAAGTCTTTCTCAAAAAGAAAATAAGTACAAAAGAGTTTTGAACCTTTACGAAAAGTACGATAAACTCTTAACTACTATTTTAATTGGCAATAACATCGTCAATCTAACGGCGTCATCCTTAGCCCTTATCTTCTTTACCTTGGTGCTTAAAGACGGTTCGTTTTTAGATCCTTCCGTTATATCTACTGCGGTAATTACAATAGTAGTTTTAATATTTGGTGAAATAACGCCAAAGTTTATAGCCAAGGCATACCCTGAAAAACTCGCGTCGTTTTTCTATCCGCTCATAACTTTATGTTATTACGTTTTCTATCCGTTAAACTTTCTTCTCGGCTTATACAAAAAATTAATTAGTTTAATGTTCAAACTCGATCGTGAAGAATCTATAACCGATGAAGAACTTATAACGATTGTCAACGAGGCTGAAGAAGACGGAACTCTTAAAGAAGACGAGTCTGATCTTATCCGCTCGGCTATTGAGTTTGACGATTTGGAAGTTAAAGACATTTTAGTTCCAAGAATCAACGTAATTTCAGTTTCGGTTGACGCGACTAAGCAAGAGATTAAAAAGATTTTCGATAGCGAAAGGTACTCTCGTATTCCCGTTTACAAAGATACGGTTGATAGCATCATAGGTTTTATTCACGAAAAAGATTTTTACCGCAACTATTTTAAGCAAGATTTTTCCGTTAAGGATATTATGCAAAAAGTTGTGTTCGTAGTAGAGCATACCAAGATTTCAGACCTTCTTAAAAAATTGCAAGCGCGAAAAGTTCACATGGCGGTTGTTCTTGACGAGTATGGTGGAACGGCTGGTATCGTTACCGTTGAAGATATTATCGAAGAACTCGTTGGCGAAATTTACGACGAGTATGATGAAGAATCTGATCCCATTAAAAAAATTGAAGATAACGTTTACCTTATCAACGGCGCGTTGGAACTTGACAAGTTTTTTGAAGAGTTTGAACTCTTAGGTGAAGACGAGTACGACGCTAATACGGTTGGCGGTTTCGTTACTGAAATTTTAGGCGAACTTCCCGTAACGGGCAAAGAGTTCGATTTTAAGAATTTGCATATTGAAGTTACTAAAACTACCATAAAGAAAGTTTTAGAAATTAAAGTTATAGTTTTACAAGGCTACGAAGAAAATGAAGACTAATAGTGTTTACCCGTTTAATAAAACGGGTAAATTTTTAGGAGAAATATGGATAAAAAATTTTATTACCCCGCGGATATAATGCTTCCTGATTTTAATAAAGTTTCGGGTACTAAATGGGCGGTTATCGCATGCGATCAATACACTAGCGAGCCGGAGTATTGGCAAAAGGCTGAAGAAATTAGAAAGAATAGCCCTTCAACCTTGTCACTCATTATCCCCGAAGGTTTTTTATCCGAGGCGAAAGAGCGCATACCCAAAATTAACGCCGAAATGGAAAAATACGTTTCAAGCGTGTTAAAAACCTATAAAAACTCTGTTATTTACACAGAGCGCGTTCAAAAAGACGGCAAGGTAAAACACGGAATAGTTTGTATGGTTGACCTAGAAGAGTATGATTATAAAGTCGGCTCTAAATCTTTAATAAGGGCAACTGAAGGCACCGTTCTTGAAAGAATACCGCCACGCGTTGAAATTAGAAAGGACGCGCCTATTGAACTTCCTCACATAATGCTTTTAATTGACGACGATAATAAAACCGTTATCGAGCCTATAACTCAAAACAAAAAAAATCTTGAAAAGATTTACGATTTTGAACTTATGCAAGGTGGCGGTAGCGTTTCGGGATATTTGGTTAACGAGAGTGATTTTGATAGAATTAATCTTTGCTTATCTCAAATTATAAGCGATGAAAACGCAAATAGGCTTTACGGCAACGCGCCGTCAAAACTTTTATACGCGGTTGGCGACGGTAATCACTCGCTTGCAACCGCAAGGACTTGTTACTTAAATATAAAAGAAAAATACGGCGAAGAAGTTGCTAAAAATCATCCGTCGAGATACGCTTTAGTTGAAATAGTAAACCTTCACGACGATGCTTTAGAGTTTGAGCCTATCTACCGCGTAGTATTTGGCGTTGACCGTGAAAAGATGCTCGTTAGCCTTAAAAATTACGCTCAAAACTTAAACGGAAACGAAAAAACGCAAGTAGTAGACGTTTATTTTGGAGATAAAAAAGAAACAATAGTATTTGAAAAACCTGAAAAACAACTTACCGTTGGAACGCTTCAAGATTTTATCGATGCGTATTTGAAAGAAAACGGCGGAGAAGTTGATTATATTCACGGTGAAGACGTTACTATAAATCTTTCAAAAAAAGACGGGGCTATCGGCTTTATATTTAGCGGTATAGAAAAAAATCAACTTTTCAAAACCGTTATATACGACGGTGCGCTCCCAAGAAAAACTTTCTCAATCGGCCACGCTTACGACAAGCGCTACTATATAGAATGCAGAAAAATCAAATGAGGTATTTATGAAAAAAGTTATTAAATTATTAATCGTTTTATTAACCGTGTGTTTAACTGCTTTTGCCGTTACTGCTTGTGGTGGTAATGGAGATAACGGAGGTAGTGGAGATAACGGTGGTAACGGTGGTGGGCATACTCACGATTACTCTTTCAAAGTTGACGTTGTTAATCCCACTTGCCAAAACGAAGGATATTCTAAACGCACTTGTTCATGCGGAGCGTTTATTACCGATACTTACCTTCCGTCAACCGTACACGCGCTCGACGCGGATAGAAACTGCACAACTTGCGATAAAAAAGCGAGCGTAGGTTTAAGAATAGTAGATAACGAATTAAGATCTTTATCAACTTGCACGGATACCGAAATTATCGTTCCTATTGGCGTTACTTCTATCTATAACGGCGCGTTCAAAAACAAAACTAAAATTACCGCTATTTATATCCCCAAAACCGTAACCGAAATAAAGAAGGACGCTTTCTTAGGTTGCTCTTCTCTTAAAAAGGTTATTTTTGAAGATGAAAGCCAAATCGCAACTATCGGAACGGACGTTTTCAAAGATTGTAGCGCGATTGAATATTTAGAAATCGAAGGCGGTTTATATTTAGGAACTGCAACTAAACCTATTATTTTCATTGGTCTTAAAGATGAAAACGCAAAGTCAATCTCGGTCGCGGACGGAACTAAGATTTTATATCAAAGAGCGTTATATAACCTTTCTGCTCTTGAAGAAGTTTCTCTTCCAAACTCAATCGTGAGCATGGGAGAAAACGTATTTTATAGTAGTAACAGTATTAAAAAATCTACTTATAGAGGAACGGCTAACGAGTGGGCGTCTATTAACTTTTGTGACTCCTATTCAACTCCCGCATACTATTCAAGGCAGTTAGACCTTGATGGATTAGTTGACGGAACTCTTACTTTGAGCGTTGACACTATTAAAAACTATGCGTTTAACAGTTGCTTAAACGTTAAGAACTTAGTTTTAGAAAATAACGTTAAAACTATTGAACTTTGCGCGTTTACAAACTGCTCTGAAATTAGAACTATCAAAATTGGTAGTGGTCTTGAATTTGTAGACGAAAAGGCGTTTGAAAACTGCGTTAAGGCGTTTGAAGTTATTAACGATTCAAGCCTTGTTTTAACCGCGGGTAGTGATAAAAACGGCAATATTGCAAATTATGCGAGAAATTTATTTAAGTCGGGTAGCGGTTCTTCAAAATATACTCAAAACGGAGATTTCCTTTATTTCCCAATTGGCGGTAAGAGCGCGGTCATTGACTACTTAGGCGAAAATCCGATAGTTTCTTTCCCGACTGACACAACCGTTGTAGGACCTTACGCGTTATACAATAGAACTTTTGTAACCGAAGTTATTATCCCGGAAGGCATCAAAGAAATTGGCGATTACGCTTGTTATGGTCTTAAACAGTTAACTCAATTAACTTTCCCTGATAGTTTGCAAAAAATTGGCAACCACACGTTCGAAGGTTGTTCTAAAGTAACTGCATTGAATTTTAGCGATAAGCGAAATCTTACCAACATTGGCGATTATGCGTTTGCTGGTCTTAGTTCGATTGAAACGGTTATTTTACCAGACGGCTTGAAGAGAACCGGTCACTTCTCATTTGAAAACTGCACGAGCTTAACAAAGTTTAGTATGCCTTCAAGTATTGAAGAACTTGCTTATAGAATTATGAACGGCTGTAAACTTCTCAAAGATATTACCTTTAGAGGAGCAAACTTCTTTAACGATAAAGGTAGAAGTCTTCACGAACTTGCAATAAATACTTTTTACGATAACGGCGTAACTCAAATCTCTTATTATTTCTGGTGGTACTACGAATGTGGAACTGCAAAAGTTAAATATCCTTTGGCTAATGGATTGGGCGAGGGGGTTTATGATTTTGAGCAAAAGGGCAGATAATTTTAAGGACATTAAAAAGCAAGGCTTCCGCCTTGCTTTTTTAATTCGTTATTTGCGTCGCCTATCTTTGTTTCTGCTCAAGTGATAGACTTCGATGACCAACAAGGTCTATCTCAGCCTATCTCTCTCGCGAGCCTTGATATGCTTGCAACTAACGCCTTAAAACATCTTTCAACTCAACTTTGAGTTTGTCGAGCCTTGAAATACTTGTTTCTAACGTCTTAAAACGAGTTTTAATCCGTAACTTTTTGACGCAGTCAAAAAATATCACTTGCAAACGTTGTTTGCAAATATCACTTTACGCTAAGCGTAAAATATAACTTTTTATCATAGATAAAAAATATAACTTTATATTATAAAGCCTTGCTGTTTAGCAAGGTTTTTTAATGAAAAAAAATGTAAAATTTTAGAATAATTTAGTTGACAAATATATATCCATATTATATAATATTCACGGAATTAGCAATGGCTAACAAGATAAACTTTTGGAGATTTTATGGACTTAAACGTAGCGGAAATCGGCAAAGAATATATTGTTGAAGATATAAAAATTGACGATGAGGAACTAAATTCATTTTTGTTTTCGCTCGGCTGTTATTCAGGTCAACCGATAACCGTTATCTCGCGCTTGAAAAATAGCGTAGTCGTTGCTATTAAAGACGGTAGATATAATATTGATAAATATCTCGCCGAAGCAATTTTAGTAAAATAATCAATGCGATTATTTTTTTGGAACAATGTTAGCAACCGCTAACAAATCCGTTTATATTATATAAGGAGTAAAAAAATGAGAATTGCACTTGCAGGTAACCCTAACAGCGGAAAAACCACTATGTATAACGCGCTCACGGGTAGAAGTGAAAAGGTGGGCAATTGGGCAGGCGTTACCGTTGATAAGAGAGAGCATGCTATTAAGAAAAAATATTATAAAGGCGAAGAAACTTTAATTGCTGTAGATCTTCCGGGCGCTTATTCTATGAGCCCCTTTACATCTGAAGAGAGCGTAACGAGTTCCTACGTTAAAAATGAAACGCCTGACGTTATTATTAATATCGTTGACGCAACTAATTTAAGCCGTAGTTTATTTTTCACAACCCAACTTTTAGAACTTAATATCCCCGTTGTAGTTGCGCTTAATAAAACTGACGTTAATAAGAAAAAAGAAACGGAAATCAATACTTTAGAGTTATCTAAAAAACTTAACTGCCCCGTAGTTGAAACAATATCGACTAAAAAGGGTGGGCTTAAAGAACTTATAAAAAAGGCGGTTGAAATTTTAGGTAAAGGTCAAGTAGCGCCGTATAGCGAAGAAGTTGATCTTTCAAACAAAGAAGCCGTTGAAATTGCAGATAGAAATCGTTTTGAATTTGTTAATAAAATAGTAACGGAAGTTGAAACGAGAAAGGTTTTCACTAAAAACCAAAACCGTCAAGATAAAGTTGACGCAATCCTTACTAACAAGTGGTTTGGTATTCCCATATTTGCAGTAGTAATGTTTTTAGTGTTCTGGATTTCTCAAGCGGGTCCGGGCGTATGGATAGCCGAAGGCTATGAGTTTGAAAGTGGGTTTGCAATTCCAGGGCTTGTAACCTTTATTGAAATGTTCGGCGAATTAGTTGGCGGTTGGCTTGAAAACTCTCCACCTTTGCTTAGCGCGATTATAGTTGACGGTATTATCGGTGGCGTTGGCGCGGTTGTAGGATTTTTACCGCTCGTTATGGTAATGTACTTTTTAATTGCTTTGCTTGAAGACTGCGGTTATATGGCAAGAGCGGCGGTAGTATTAGACCCTATTTTCAAAAAGGTTGGATTATCTGGTAAATCGGTTATTCCTTTCGTTATAGGAACGGGTTGCGCAATCCCCGGCGTTATGGCGTCGAGAACTATCAAAAACGAAAGAGAAAGAAGATCAACTGCTATGCTTGCTCCGTTTATGCCTTGTGGCGCTAAACTTCCCGTTATTGCGTTATTTGCAGGCGCGTTCTTCGGCGAGTCTATGTGGGTGGGCGCAACGATGTATTTCGTAGCAATTTTATTAATCTTAGCGTGCGCGCTCATAATTAATTTAATCACAGGTTATAAGGCAAAGAGATCTTTCTTTATTATGGAACTTCCTGAATACAAAGGACCGAGCGTTGCAAAAGCCGCAATATCAATGTGTCAACGCGGTTGGTCTTACATAGTAAAAGCGGGAACTATTATCCTTTTATGTAACTTTATAGTAACCTTAATGCTCAACTTCGGTTGGAACTTCCAGCTCGTTGAAGACCCGATAAATTCAATTCTTCACGACGTTGCAACTCCGTTTGCATATCTCTTCTCGCCAATAACCGGAACTGTTTCTTGGCAACTTTCAGCGTCAGCCGTTGCTGGTTTCGTTGCAAAAGAAGAAGTAGTAGGCGCGCTTGGAACTTGTTTCTCAACCGCTTTAATCGACGGCGAAAACTTTTCAATCGCAGCGGGCGCGTCAAGTGCGGAACTTGCTAGCGTTTTGGGTTTAACTAGCGTTAGCGCGTTATCGTATCTTATGTTTAACCTTTTCACTCCGCCTTGCTTTGCCGCAATCGGCGCTATGAGATCTGAAATTAATAGTAGAAAGTGGTTCTGGGGTGCAATAGGATTTCAATTTGGAGTGGGCTACTCACTTGCTTTCCTTGTATTCTTCTTCGGTTCAATCTTCACAGGTAACAGTTTAGGCGCAGTTTGGATGCCGATACTTGGTTGGGCGATAGTTATTGCATTTGCAGGCATATTAACTGGTATAATTATTAAAAATAGGAAGAGTAAAAAAGTATGATTGCAACGATTATTGCAATAATCGTTATTATTTTAGCCGTTGGCGGAGCGATAGCATATCTTATTTATTCAAAGAAAAAGGGTAGAAAGTGCATAGGTTGCCCGTATGCAGACAGTTGCGCGAAAAAAAACGACTGCAATCATAAAAACGATTAAGGTCTTTACAAAAAATATTAGGTATGATATAATATTATTATATGAAATACCGTGAATCTGAAGAAACGTACCTTGAAACGATATTGGTACTTAAAAAGAAACTCTCAATCGTTAGATCGGTTGACGTGGCAACGGAACTTAATTACTCTCGTCCAAGCGTATCAAGGGCGGTAAATCTCTTGCTTAAAAAGGAGTATATCACAATCGGTAAAAACGGTGAGATCAATTTTACCGAAGCAGGTTACGATAGGGCGAACGAAGTTCAAGAACGCCACAGCGTTATGACGCAAGTGTTTATTGATCTTGGCGCAAGCAAGGAAGTTGCCGAAGAAAACGCGTGCAGAGTTGAACACGTTATCACTAAAGACTTGTTCGAAATACTTAAAAATTCAATAAAAAAATAACGGAGTCTAAACTCCGTTTTTTTTATTAAAATATTTGACTTATGGAACTTATCAGAGTATAATTAAAAATTGTGTGAAAACATAGGAGAATTTTAATTATGGCTAAATGTTCTAATAAATGGACAAGGGCGGCTATACCTGCGCTTTTACTTCACGCAAGTATTGGTACGGTATATTGCTGGTCTATATTCAGTTCATCATTTAAGGGATTAGATTTTAATATGGACGTTCTCGGTTGGGCGTTCAGTTTGGCAATCTTCTTCCTTGGTATGAGCGCTGCCTTCCTTGGCAACTTTGTTGAAAAGGATATTCACAAGGCAAGTTTAATTGCAACTCTTTGCTTTACTATTGGTATCGTTGGAACGGGTTTTGCAGTTAGAATTGGTAGTGAAGTATTAGTTTTATTATTCTACGGCGTTATCATGGGCTTTGGTTTAGGCTTAGGTTATCTTTCGCCAGTTAAAACCTTAATGCTTTGGTTTAGTGATAAAAAAGGTTTAGCAACGGGTTTGGCGGTTGCTGGTTTCGGCGCTGCAAAGATGATCTTCTCACCCATTATAGAGTGGCTTTTATCTCTCGTTGGGCTTGAATTTTCTTTCTATATCTTAGGTGCAATTTGGTTTGTAATGATGTTCGTTGGTCATTTACTTCTCAAAAAACCTGAAGGTTGGGTTGAATCTCATGAAAAGATTAGCGTTAAAGAATTTTTCGCTCGTTTCAAAATTTTCTTCGACGTAAAATTCATTGGTATTTGGCTTATTTTCTACATTAACATCACTTGCGGTTTAGCGCTTATCTCTCAAGAAAAATACATTTATACCGCTATTGGCTTAGGCTCTGTTTCTGCGTTGCTTTGCACGATTACAGGTCTTTTGAACGCAGGTGGTAGGCTTGGTTATTCTGCTATCGGCGATAAATTAAAGAGCCGTAACACCGTTTATAAAATCATTTTAATAAGTGAAATTGCGTTTACGTTAGTTGCGTTATTAACGGGCGCTCTCAACGGTGGCAATACTTTTGCTCTTATTATAGCAGTTGCGTTATTACTCGTTGTAAACGCAGGTTACGGCGGTGGTTTTAGTAACCTTCCAACTCTCCTTTCAGACGTTTACGGAATGGGTAAAATCTCATCAATTCACGGTATTGCGTTATCTGCGTGGGCAATTGCTGGTTTAACAGGTAACCAAATTGCAGATTTAATCGTTTCTAAAACGGGTAGTTATTCAAACGTTTTAATCTTTACGGTTATAATGTATGCAGTTGCAACTCTCATTAGTTTCTTGCTTATTAAAACTACCAAAAAAATAGAAGAATAAAATTAAAAGGGGGTTGAAAAACTCCCTTTTTTAATGTATAATATCACTATGAAAAAATTGTTTACTAAAATATTAAGCGCTATAATAGTAACTGTCGTTGCCCTTTCTTTTACGGCGTGCAAAATGTTACCGCTCGGCGATGATTACACCGCGCACGATCTTGTTAACGGCGTTTACAATGAAAAGATAATAACGGCGAATATTGCGGTAAATTTGTCAGTTTACGATAAAACTTTTTATGGGGAAAGAGTTAACGAATCAATTTCTCACGGTAGCGGAATAATCTTCAAAAAACAAAGTTTATCAGAAGGTTATATTTATTATGCGTTAACTAACAATCACGTAATTTATAGAGATGACGTCGGCCGTTATTTTGAATACACTGTTCACGATTGTTACGGTGAGCATTTTATTGCAAAGGTTGAATTTTCAAGCGCCGATTACGATTTGGCGGTAATTAGTTTTACAAGTTATAAAGAGTATAGCGTTTTATCTTTTGCAAACTCTAATCCGCACGTCGGCGATATGATTATATCGTTTGGTAGCCCTTTGGGAATTGATAACGCAGTTACCTTTGGAACGGTTAAGTCATACGAGCAAATTACTTTGGCAGAAGGCTTTTCAAAGGAAATGTCTAACGTAACTTTTGCAGTTATTGAACACGATGCGTATATGGATAGCGGTTCTTCTGGCGGGGTGTTGCTCGATAAAAATTATCGCATTTGCGGTATAAATTACGCCGCTAAAGTTGATAAAGACAAAAAGTTTGTTACCGGTTTTGCAATTCCTATTGACAGGGTTGTTGAATTTATTAATATGCAAAAATAATGAATAAAACTGATAAATATGCAATTTTACTTAATTAAACCTATCAAAGCCGATAGGTTTTTTTAATTATCGCGCGTATTTAATTGATTTTTTTAGTGTTTTGTATTATACTTTATAAATATTATTAATTACAAAAGGAGTTTTTGTATGACGATTGCTCAAAAAGTTTTTGAAATACTCGCTTTCGTTTTGTATTTCGTTATAGTTCTTGGCGTTGGTATTTACTTCTTTATGAAGACTAAAAACGCAGGCGAAAAAGAATACTTTATCGGCGGAAGAAACATGGGCGGATTAGTTGCCGCTTTATCAGCAGGCGCTTCGGATATGAGCGCGTGGGTGCTTATGGGTCTTCCAGGTGCAATTTGTTTGCTTGGCATGGGTCAAGTTTGGATTTCCGTTGGTCTTATTATCGGAACTATCTGCGCTTGGATATTTGTTGCTCCAAAGCTTAGGCGTTATGCTATTAAGGCTGGCGACGCTATTACTATTCCAGAATATCTTTCAAATAGATTTAATTCAAAAAGCCCGGTTATGCGAGTTACTTGCGCAGTAATTTTCGTTATTGCATACTGTATTTACACCGCGTCTTCAATTTCTGCTTGCGGAACGTTGTTCTATACGGTAACAGGTGGCGCTATCGATCAAACTTGGGGTATGGTTATTGCTGCGGTAGTTATCGGGGTTTACACTTTGCTTGGCGGTTTCAACGCTGTTTGTTGGACTGACTTCTTCCAAGGTTTATTGATGCTCGGCGCATTAATGCTCCTTCCTATAATTGCGTTGTTCATAATCAACGGCGAAAGTTTTACTGCAATCGGCACGGTTATCACTTCTGAAAACTACTATAATCTTTTATCAAGCGGTAAGTTTGACGGTCAAAGTATTATTGATATTATCTCTGGTCTTGGTTGGGGATTAGGTTACTTTGGTATGCCTCATATTCTTATTAGATATATGTCTATAAAGAGTGAAAAGGAAATGAGAAAATCTCAAATCGTTGGTAGCGCGTGGACTACGATTATTTGCATTATGGCGTCAGTTGTAGGTTTAGTTGCTCATCAATATTTTGGAGACGTTATCAATGCTGGAAATAGCGAACAAGTATTTATTATGCTTGCTAGAGCAATTGTTCCAGGTTTATTATCAGGCGTTTTAATCTCTGCGATTATGGCGGCATCAATGTCCACGGCGGACAGTCAACTTTTAGCATCTTCAAGTGCGTTTGCAAGTGATATTTACAAGACTGCAATAAAGAAAGACGCTAGCGATAAAAAGGTTTTATTGGTTGGTAGAATTGCAGTTGCCGTTATTTTGGCGGTTGCGCTCGTTATAGCGTTGCTCCCAGGTACGGGTGGTATTATGGATTTAGTTTCTAACGCATGGGCAATCTTCGGTTCGGCGTTCGGTCCTGTAATTTTACTTTCGCTTTATTTCCGTCGCTTAAACTTCAAGGGCGCTGTATCTTCAATCATCACGGGTTTTGCAGTTTCCGTTCTTTGGACTTACGTTATAGGTAAGTATTTACTTCCTATTGGTCTTTACGAAATTATCCCAGGATTTATCGCTGGTTTAATCGTTGCAATAGTCGTTTCATTACTCACTAAAGAACCTTCAAAAGAAATAACTGATACTTTTGACGAAGTTAAGAATATTAAATATTCAGACGAAAAATAATTTTTAACACAAAACGCAAGGTTGAACGCCTTGCGTTTTTCGTATATTTTAAGCGTTTTTTAACATACTTTTTATATGAAAAAATCAAGTATTTTAAGGGGCGCTTTTATTTTATCGTTGGGCGGATTTATAACCAAACTTTTAGGCGCTATTTATAGAATACCTTTAACTAACTTGCTGGGGGCAAAGGGGATAGGTCTTTATCAAATGGTCTTTCCTTTTTACGCATTACTTTTAACCTTTTCTTCAACCGGCGTGCCGAGTGGTATGAGTAAACTTGTTGCCGAAGGCAATAACCCCGTGATAGTGCTTAAAAGTTCTATAAAAACTTTTGGTGTAATAGGTTTTATTCTCTCTTTGATAACCGCTATTTTTTCAAGACAAATAGCCTCTTTTCAAGGAAACGAAGGCGCGGGCGTTTGCTATTTAATTCTTTCGCCGTCAATATTTTTAGTTAGTATAATTTCTTGTTTTAGGGGTTATTTTCAAGGCTTTTCAAATATGCGCCCAACGGCGTTTTCGCAAGTGCTTGAACAACTTTCAAAAGTGGCGTTTGGTCTAACGCTTTGCTATATGGTAAGAGATAACGTTCTTTTAGCCGTTAGCCTTGCGGTTTTATCGGTAACTTTATCCGAAGTTATAACTTTGATATACTTTTTATTTAAGGTTAAAAAACAAGTGTTTTACGGTTTATTAAATGAAAAAACCAACCTAAAACCTATATTTTCAACCGTAATTCCAATGATGGCTATAACTTTGATAGTTCCGCTAATTAGAACGGTTGATAGTTTTTTGATTATAAATATAATTTCAAATTATTCTAGCAAAGCAACTGAACTTTACGGGATATTAACGGGCGCTGTCGAGAGCGTTATAAGTCTTCCTATTAGTTTGTGTTACGCAATAGCAATTTCTTCAATCCCCGTTATTTCTCGGCTTAAAAAAAGTGGGGAAAACTATTTTTACGAGAGTGTAAAAACAATATCTATAACAATAGTTTTGGCAAGTTTGTTAGGAGTTTTAACTTATATTTTTTCTCCGCTTATTATAAAATTGCTGTACGGTGGTTTGGGTGATTACGGAAAAACAGTTGCTATTGAAACGTTAAAAATATCTTCTTTATCGGTAGTTTTTTTATCGCTTATGCAAACGAGCGTTGCTATCGTAAACGCGCTTGGAAAGTTTAGGATAACGCTATTAAGTGGAATTTTGGGCGGAGTTTTTAAGATAATTTTATCTATCTTACTTTTATCAAATCCAAAAATAAATATTTTTGGAGCAATTTATAGCGATATAGTTTGTTATTTTGTTGCGTGTTTTGTAAATTTAGGATATATTATTTATAACGACGTTAAAAGAAGGTTAAAAAATGTTCAAGATAACCGTTATAGGGTTAGGGGTTGACGGTAACGATTTACCGCTTCGCGCTAAAACAATAATTGAAAATCATCAAAACGTTATAGCAAGAACGGGCGAAACTTTGAGTTTTGCTTTTATTAAAGAAAATTTCGGCGATATTAAAACGCTTGATAGCATTTATCAAAAGAGCCGTAATTTTGACACGCTGAATAAAAATTTAGGCGAAGAGATTTTGAAAATGGCTAAAATTTCCCCCGTTTGCTATTTGGTTGACGGTTCGGCTATTGAAGATAATTCCGTTTCGTATATTTTGCAAAAAGCCAAAGACGTTGAAGTTATAGCAGGCGTTTCTCACACGGCAAAATGCTTGGAAAGGGCGGGAGTTTGTTCTAGCAATATCACAACCGTTTCTTGTTACGATTTAAGCGTGAACGAATTAAATCTTCCCTTAGTCGTTACCGCTATTGATAGCGTTATAACCGCAAGTTCAGTTAAACTTTCACTATCCGATAGGTTCGGTGAAGAAATTGACGTTATCGTTACTGATAACGACAAAGTTAAGAAGATTAAACTCTACGAACTTGATAGGCTTAAAAAATACGGTTATTCAACTTGTTTATATATTCCTAAACTTCCGCTTACAAAAAAGCATAGATACGACTTTTCAGACCTTATGACCGTTTTAGAAGTTTTAAGGTCGCCTAGCGGTTGCCCTTGGGATAGGGAACAAACTGAAAAATCAATACTTAAAAACGTAATTGAAGAGGCGTATGAACTCGTTGACGCAGTTGAAAGTGAAGACGACGATATGATTATTGAAGAAACGGGCGATCTTATACTTCAATCGGCGTTCTATCTAACTTTTGGCGAAGAAGATTCAAGATATTCCCGTTACGACGTTTTATCTGAGCTATGTTCAAAACTTATCTACCGCCACTCTCACGTTTTTGGAAACGATAAAGCAGGTAGCGGAGAAGACGCGTTAGGTTTTTGGAACGCCAATAAAATTACCGAAAAAGGTTATCAAACGGCTAGCGAATATTTAAGCGCAGTTCCTTCTGCGATGCCGTCTATAATGCGCGCTGAAAAGGTTGGGAAAAGGGCTAGTAAATACGGTTTTGACTTTGCAAGCGTAAGCGACGCTATCTTAAAACTAAAAGAAGAGATTTTAGAACTTGAAAATGCAATTTCATCTAAAAACGCTAGCGAAATTGAAGGCGAGTGCGGAGATTTATTGTTTAGCGCGGTAAACGTTTTAAGGTTGTTAGGCACAGAAGGCGAACTTGCTCTCAAAAGGTCTACTGAAAAATTTATCAATAGATTTACTCTCGTTGAAAACGAAGTGATAAAGCGTGGTAAAACTCTTAACGATTTATCGGCTGATGAGCTTGACGATATTTATAACGATATAAAACGCGGAGAATAAAATGCAGATAAAAAAGATAAAAATAGGTAGCGTTGAAACTCCTAACAATTTATTTTTTGCTCCGCTTGCAGGGTTTTCAGATTCGAGTATGAGAAAGGTTTGTTCGCTCGCTGGCGCAGGGCTTTGTTTTACCGAGATGGTAAGTTGCAAGGGTCTTAAATATACCCCGCAAGCATCGAGTGAACTTTTAGAAACTTACGACGGCGAGAAGATAAAAGCAGTTCAAATTTTCGGCGCGGACGAAAATATTATGGGCGAGATTGCAAGTAGCGGTCACCTTGAAAAGTTTGATATCATAGATATCAATATGGGTTGCCCCGTTCCTAAAATTTACTCTAACGGCGAAGGCTCGTTTTTGTTAAGCGATATAAAGCAAGCGTCTAAAATTATAAGTTCGGTTGCAAAGAGCGGAAAACCGGTTACGGTAAAGTTTAGAATAGGTTTAACTGAAAATAATTTCGTAACTCGCGACTTTGCCAAAATGTGCGAAGATAGTGGCGCAAGTTTAATAACTATTCACGGCAGAGTTAGAACGGCTTATTACAGCGGTGAAGTAAATTATTTAGAAATTGAAAAAGCAAAGAACGCCGTTTCAATTCCCGTTATTGCAAACGGTGGAATTTTCACTAAACTCGACGCCGATATTATGATGGATAGAACGGGGGCAGACGGGGTTATGATTGCGCGTGGAGCGCTTGAAAACCCCCTAATATTTTCACAAATTTTAGGTAAGACTTGCGACTATTCACTCAAAGATTTAATATCAATTCAAATAGATTTATTAAAAGAGCGTTACGGAACTGAACGAGGCGCTATCGTGTTTAGAAAACAAGCGTCTTACTACTTAAAAGGCGTGAACGGTGGCAAAAAACTAAAAGAAGAAATTTTTGCAAGTTTGGATATTGATAAAGTGAGAGAAATTTTACTTAGCGTCAACCTTTAACCTTTTTCAAATTCCCACAGTATAATAGTGTAGTGTGGGTTGATTATGCTTAAAATATATACAAGTAAAGTAGCAAAAATCAAAAGTGAAAGCGTTAACTTTGACGAGAAATTTCAAATTTTTGTGTACGGCTTTGAAAGTTTGGGTAAAGTAAGTTATAAATACGAACTTTCGGGCGCTGAAAATAAACTTCCAACGCTTAGTAATTTTTCAAAAAAAGTCAACGGCGTTGTGCTTGTGGGTGCGATAACTGACAATTACGGCATATTAAAACAGTCTATAATAATAGCCGATAAAGGTAAACTTTTAGGCATATCGGACACCGTTTTTAGTTGTGATAACAGCCCTTATCAAGTGGGTGGAAGTTTTAAGGTTTATCAAACGTCGGCGTGCAAAATAGGCGCGATTGTCGGCGACGATATAAAAAATTTCGATGCGATAAGGTCGATGTCGCTTTGCGATGCCGATATCATTATTGCAATCACGCCCATTGAAGAAAAACCGCAGTACAACTTTTTAATAAGAACTTACGCCTATCTTTTTGGAATCCCCGTGATATTTTTAACTAAAACGGGTGTTATTGCAAGCGATAATAAAGGCGAGATATGCGCAAAGAGCATAGAAGATAAATCAAGTTTAATTATCCCTGTAAAACGCGAGTACGTTTTGTATAAAACCAAGCGTAGGGGTATAAAGGATTAATATGAAATTCAACGTAGTTTTAGTAGAGCCTGAAATTCCTCAAAACACGGGCAATATATCAAGAACTTGCGCGGCGACAAATTCGTCGTTACATATGATTAAACCCTTTGGGTTTGAACTTTCGGACAAGCACTTAAAAAGAGCAGGGCTTGATTATTGGCAATATTTAGACGTTCACTATTATGAAAATTTAACCGAGTTTTTTGAAAAGAACAAGGGTGGAAATTTTTACTTTATGTCCACAAAAGGCAATAAAGTTTATAGTGAAGTTAATTTTAAGGACGGAGATTTTTTAATTTTCGGCAAGGAATCTCACGGTCTTCCCGAACCGCTTTTGAAAGATAATTACGATAAGACTTTAAGAATACCTATGTTTGGCAATTTACGCAGTTTGAATTTATCAAATTCCGTAGCCTTAACCTTATACGAGGCTCTCCGCCAAAACAACTTCGAAGGTCTTAACGAAGTGGGTTTTCTAACAGGTAGAAAAGACTAATTTTAATCCGTTATAAACGGCGCAATACTGCGTTACTGCTTGGTGTTTTGATGACCAAAAAGGTCTATCTCATCTCAAACACTTTGCGAGCCTTGTCTTGCTTGTAACTAACGGCTTAAAATAAGAGCATTTAATAGGCTTTGAGTATATCTAAACGGCAATTGCTTGCCGTTTTTTTATTTTAGAAAAATCATAAAATACAGCGTGTTAAAATACAATTAAGTATGTACGTTTTTAGATATATTTTGATGACGCTTGGCGGAATAACTTTCTTTATTTTAGGGCTTAAATTTATGAGCGGAAATATGGAAAAACTCACGGGTAAGAATATGCAAAAAGTTCTTGGAACTTTTACGAAAAACAAATATGCGGGTGTTCTTACCGGCGCAATCTCAACTGCGTTAATTCAATCGAGCATAGCAACGAACGTTATACTCGTTGGGTTTGTTTCGAGTGGTATTTTATCCTTTTACTCTGCCTCCGCCGTGATAATGGGCGCAAATATTGGAACGACGATTACCGCTCAATTAGTATCTCTATCAGGTAGTTCCGCTTTCGATATAACCGCTCTCGGCTCGTTGATTGCTTTTATCGGGCTTATTTTATCCTTTTTCAAAAATGAAAAGTTAAATTTGACGGGTGGGGTTTTTGCTGGGTTTGGCATGCTCTTTTTCGGTCTTAACGTAATATCTGATAGCGTTGCCTATTTTAAGAACTTCGAGGCGTTTAGAAGTTTTTTCCTAGTTAAAAACCATTTTATTTTGCTAATTAACGGAATAGTGGTTACCGCGATAATTCAAAGTTCTTCGGCAGTTACTAGCGTTATGATAATTCTTGCATCGAACGGGCTTTTAAGTTTTGAAAGCAGTATGTTTTTAATCCTAGGTTCTAACATAGGAACTTGCGTTTGCGTGCTATTTGCGGCAAGTGGAAAGTCGATAGAGGCAAGGCGGTCTGCATTTTTTAATATTTTCTTCAATATTGTAGGCGCGGTTATTTTGTTTTTTCCGCTTTCAATATTTTCAAGTCAAGTGTCGAGCGCGTTTGCAACCTTTTCAGGTGGGATAGAAAGGCAAATTGCAAACTTTCACACTTTGTTTAACGTAGTGGTAACTATAATACTTCTTCCCGCTCTAAAACCGGTAACTAACCTATGCTCTTTGATAATTAACGACAAAAAACCGTCAAAAAGGGTAGGATATAGGCTAAAAGTTAGCAAAACGTAGTTATAACGTTTGACAAGTTGACTAAAAAAAGTTAAAATGTTAATAGTAAATTTTGAAGGAGTTATTCTATGAATAAATTAACTGTTAAAGATATTGACGTTAAAGGTAAAAAATGCCTTGTAAGAGTGGACTTCAACGTTCCTATGAAAGACGGCGTTATTACTGATGAAAACAGAATCAACGGCGCTCTTCCCACCATTAAGTACCTTATGGAAAACGGAGCAAAGGTAATCCTTTGTTCTCACATGGGCAAGCCCCACAACATTTTCAATGAAAAGGTAAAACTTAGCAAGAAAGAAAAGAAGGCTGTTGAAGCGCTTCCTGAAGAAGAAAGAGCAGCAGCAACCGCTGAATATTTAGAGAAGGCTAAAAAAGATATTAAAAAATACACCTTAAAACCAGTTGCTGATAGACTCAACGAAATTTTAGGTGGTAAAGTTTCTTTCGCAACCGATACTATCGGTGCTGATGCTTGTGCTAAAGTTGAAGCCCTTAAAGACGGCGAAGTGTTAATTTTAGAAAACACTCGTTTCGATGCAGGCGAAGAAGGTAAAGATTTAGAATTCTGCAAAAAACTTGCATCTTTTGCAGACGTTTACGTTAACGATGCGTTCGGTACTGCTCACCGTTCTCACGCATCTACCGCTGCTATCGTTGAATACGGTCTTGTTAAAACTGCCGTTTGCGGTTTCCTTATTGAAAAGGAACTCAGCGTTATGGCTGATTCTCTTGAAAACCCAGTTAGACCTTTCGTAGCAGTTTTAGGTGGCGCAAAAGTTGCTGATAAACTCAACGTTATTTCAAACCTTTTAGAAAAATGCGATACCTTAATCGTTGGCGGTGGTATGGCTTACACTTTCTTAAAGGCTAAAGGTTACGAAGTTGGTTCATCACTTGTTGACCTTGAAAAAATCGACTACTGTAACGAAATGATTGCTAAGGCTGAAAAACTTGGCAAGGAACTCGTTCTTCCTATCGATACTACTATTGCTAAATCTTTCCCGAACCCAATTGATGCTGAAATTGAAGTTTCAGTTGTAGATGCGGACAAGATTCCTGCTGATATGATGGGTCTTGACATCGGCGATAAGACTATGGAACTTTTCGCAAGCAAAGTTAAATCTGCAAAAACCGTTATTTGGAACGGACCTATGGGCGTATTTGAAAACCCAACTTTAGCAAAGGGTACTATTGCAGTTGCAAAAGCGATGGCTGAAGCAGAAGGCGCAACTACTATTATCGGTGGTGGCGATAGCGCGGCGGCAGTTGCTCAACTCGGCTTTGCAGACAAGATGAGTCACATCTCAACAGGTGGCGGTGCATCACTTGAACTCTTTGAAGGTAAAGTGTTACCAGGTATCGCATGCCTTAACGAAAGATAAGGTTTCGTTACAATCTCTCGTTGATTTTTGACGGCAAAACACTGTAAAATACTTTGCGTTTCGTTCGGTTACAGACCGCACGGGTATGCGCCCTCACGAGAACGCTTGTCTTTTTTGTGTTTTCCTCGTCAAATTGCGATTGCTAATCAACGATTTATTGTCCCTCAACCTAAAAACGAATTAAAAAGTAAAAATTTTGGAGATATTATTATGAGAAAAGCAATTATTGCAGGTAACTGGAAAATGAATCTTACCCCATCTCAAGGCGTAGCGCTCGTTAACGAGCTTAAACCCCTTGTTAAAGACGCTGACTGTGACGTTGTAGTTTGCGTTCCCGCTACTGATATTTACGCAGTAGGCGAAGCACTCAAGGGTTCAAATATTAAACTTGGCGCAGAAAACGTTCACTTTGCTGATAACGGCGCTTACACTGGCGAAATTTCAGCAGATATGCTTTTAGAACTCGGCGTTGAATACGTTATTATCGGTCACAGCGAAAGAAGACAATATTTTGGTGAAACTGATGAAACCGTTAACAAGAGAACTTTACAAGCGTTAAAGAAAGGTTTAATCCCCATCGTTTGCGTTGGCGAAACTTTAGAAGAAAGAGAAACCGGTAAAACTGAAGAAGTATTAAAGCGTCAAATCGTTGAAGGCTTAAAGGGCGTTGAAGACCTTACTGCTTTAGTTATCGCTTACGAACCTGTTTGGGCTATCGGTACTGGTAAGACTGCTACTAGCGAACAAGCAAACGAAACTATCGGCTTTATTAGAAAAACTCTTGCTGAAAACTTCTGTGAAGTTTGCGCAAGCAAAGTTAGAATTCAATACGGCGGTTCTATGAAACCGGGTAACGCTAAAGAACTTATGGCTATGGAAGAAATTGACGGTGGCTTAATCGGTGGCGCTGCATTGAAAGCTGGAGATTTTTCAGCAATTGTAAATTACAATAAGTAATTTTAATCCGTTATTTACTTCGTTATACTGCGTTACTGCTTCGTGTTTGAACTTCGATGACCAAAAAGGTCTATCTCATCTCAAACACTTTGCGAGCCTTGTCTAACTTGTAACTAACGTCTTAAAAAGGATTTTATCCATAACTTTGATAAAAAATATAACTACAAATAATTTAACCACTCGTTGAGTGGTTAAAATTTTGGAGAATTTATGAAAACTAAACCTGTTGTTTTAATTATAATGGACGGTTACGGCATTGCTGGTAACGAATACGGTAACGCAATCGCTACCGCTAATGCGGGCGTTATTGAAAACTTAAAAAATAACTATCCTTACGTTACGCTTGGCGCGAGCGGTATGAGCGTTGGTCTTCCCGATGGTCAAATGGGTAATAGTGAAGTTGGCCACCTTAATATGGGCGCTGGTAGAATAGTATATCAAGACTTAACTAGAATTACCAAAGAAATTCAAGACGGAGATTTCTTCAAGAACGAAGAACTCTTATTCGCTATTAAAAACGCTAAGGAAAACGGCAAGAAACTTCACCTTTACGGTTTACTTTCAAACGGTGGCGTTCACAGTCATATTACTCACCTTTTTGCTCTTTTGAAAATGTGCAAAAACGAAGGTCTTAGCGACGTTTTCGTTCATTGTTTCTTAGATGGTAGAGACGTTGCTCCAACTTCCGGCGCAGACTTTATCTGTGAACTTCAAAAGGAAATTGATAGTATCGGCGTTGGCGAAATTGCAACCGTTTGCGGTAGATACTACGCTATGGATAGAGATAACCGTTGGGATAGAGTTGAAAAGGCTTACGATATGCTTACCATTGGCAACGGCGAACAAACTGAAAACGCTGAAACTGCCGTTAGAGATAGTTACAAAAACGGCGTAACCGACGAGTTCGTTCTTCCAACTAACGTTTATAAAAACGGCAAAGCAGTAGGTCTTATTGAAAAGGGCGATAGCATTATTTTCTTCAACTTCCGCCCTGATAGAGCAAGAGAAATTACTCGCGCAATGACTGTTGAAAGTTTTGACGGGTTTGAAAGAAAAACGGGCTATTTAGCGCCTTGCTACGTAGGTTTTTCTACTTACGACGCTACTTTTGAAAATGCTAAAGTTGCCTTCAAGAAAATTAAACTCACTAACACTTTAGGTAAATATTTATCCGATAAAGGATATAATCAACTTAGAATTGCTGAAACTGAAAAGTACGCTCACGTAACCTTCTTCTTTAACGGTGGCGTTGAAGCGCCTGAAAAGAACGAGGAAAGAGATTTAATTTCTTCTCCCAAGGTTACAACTTACGATCTTCAACCTGAAATGAGCGCGTTAGAAGTTACCGATAAAGTCATTGAAGAAATCAACCTTGATTACTTTGAAGTTATCATCTTAAACTACGCTAACTGTGATATGGTAGGTCATACCGGTGTTGTTGACGCTGCCGTTAAAGCAGTTAAAACGGTTGAATCTTGCGTAGATAAGGTTGTAAAAACCGTTCTTTCAAAAGGTGGTTCGGTACTTATTACCGCAGATCACGGCAATGCCGATAGAATGTTTGAAGATGAAAAGGGTGAAAAGCCGTTTACCGCTCACACCACAAACGTTGTTCCTTTCATTTTAGTAAGCGAAGAACTTAAAAACGCCGAGTTAAGACAAGGCGGTGTTTTAGCCGATATCGCTCCTACTATGCTTGAAATTATGGGCGAAGAAAAACCTGTGGAAATGACGGGCAAGTCACTTATTGTTAAAAAATAAGAATTAAGTACTAAAAAATTGTTGTAAAAAATCAAATTATATGCTATAATTCATTGGTAACAACAAAAAAACAGTATTTTATAGGTGGAATATGTTGAATTTATTAGCAATTTCTTATGAATTATATATGGCATTAAGTATTGTATGCCTTGTTCTTTCCGTTATTGCATCGATTTTCGTTATTATTATCGTTATTATCCAACCGGGTAATTCAAGCGGTATTGGCGCAATAAACGGTCAATCTGAAACCTTTTACGGTAAAAACAAATCAAAAACTTTAGAAAGTAAATTGAGAAAACTTACTGTTATTGCAGTTATCGTTATGGCAGTATGTATGATTTGTTTCTACATCTTATCACTTATCAAAGGTATCTAAAAAAAGAACGGCGTAAGAAATACGCCGTTTTTATTTTTTATTGCTTTGTCAAAAATTGTGCCAAAGCGAAGGTTGTAAACAATTATAAATATGATATTAAAAGATATATTACTTGAAAAATTTAATAGCGGAGAGGCGGAAGGGCTTGGCATCAAGAGAATATGCGAATTATTCTCGGCTAAATCTCGCGATGAAAAAAATTCCGTTATAGAAGCAGTTTACGAACTTCAAAAGGAAGGCCGTATCGTTTACGATAACGGCAGGTTTATATTGCTTGAAAATAGCAAGTTCTTAAAAGGCACGCTCAAAGGTAACGAAAGGGGCTTTGCCTTTGTTATAACCGAAACGGCGGGGGACTTTTTTATACCGCCTAGATGCTTGAACGGGGCGCTTAACGGAGATACGGTAATTATTGAAAGGCAAGTTTCTTCAAGGGGCTCTACGGACGAGGCTATCGTAAGGCAAATATTAAAGCGTGGCACGACTAAAATAGTTGGAACTTTCGATGGAGAAAAGGGCTATGGTTTCGTTATTCCCGACGATAGAAATTTTTCAGTTGACGTCTATATTCCCAAGTCTAAAACTATGGGTGCAAAGCCGTTTGATAAAGTTGTTGCTCTAATTACGGATTACCCTGAAAAATCACGCAATCCCGAAGGTAAAATTATTGAAATTATCGGCAAAAAGAACGATCTTCACGCCGAAGAATTATCTATCATTAAAGCCTTTGATTTGCCACTTACTTTTCCTGAAAAAGTTGAAAGAGAACTCGATAGAATTCCTACGGAAGTTTACGAAGAAGAAAAACTAACTAGAACGGATTTTACGAGTGATTTAGTAGTTACTATCGACGGGGAAGACTCTCGTGATTTTGACGATGCCGTTTCCGTTAAAAAGACAAAGACGGGTTATACTTTATCCGTGCATATAGCAGACGTTTCTCATTACGTTTTTCTAAATTCCGCAATAGGTAAAGAAGCGTACGATAGGGCAACGAGCGTGTATTTTCCCGAACGTGTAATTCCAATGTTACCTAAAAAACTTTCTAACGGAATTTGCTCGCTCAACGAAGGGGTAGATAGGCTTACTTTATCACTCGTTATGGATATTGATAAGCAAGGCGAAGTTAAGAGTTTTGATCTCGTTAAGGGCGTTATCCGTTCGAAAAAACGCATGACGTACACAGCCGTTCAATCGGTTATAGACGGGGTTATTCCTAAAGATTATCAAGAGTTCGTTCCGCTCATAAAGGATATGTATTCGCTCTCTAAAATTTTGCGAAATAAACGCTCGGAGCGTGGAAATATCGACTTAACCGTAGAAGAGAGCCACGTCTACGTTGACGAGAAGAATAATATCGTAGTTGAGCCAAGAAAGAGCATTGATGCGTATAAAATTATAGAAGAGTTTATGATACTCGCTAACGAAACGGTAGCAGAGTACGTTTTCTATACGGAAATGCCGTTTATTTATAGAGTTCACGAAAAGCCTAGTGCTGAAAAGGTTGAAGGGTTTAAGAATTTTTTGAAAATTCTTGGAATAAACGTAAAGTGGAACGCCGATACTTGCCACCCGAAAGACTATCAAACTTTACTTGAAAATCTTCAAGGCGACGCTCTTTTTAGCGTAGTAAACAAAGTTATGCTACGCTCTATGCAAAAGGCAAAGTACACGCCTGTAAACGTTGGGCATTTTGGGTTATCGAGCAAGTGTTACTGTCACTTTACTTCACCGATAAGGCGTTTTCCCGACCTTGTTATTCACAAGATAATAAAGGATATTTTAGACGGAAAGGACGTTTTGAAAAAGTATTCTGAGTTTGTTTACGAGGCGTCTAACCACTCGTCGATGAAAGAGCGCCAAGCAGACGAAGTTGAACGCATGATGGACGATTATTATAAGTGCCGTTATATGAAAAAATTCGTGGGAAAAGAATTTTTTGCAATCGTTAGCGGGGTAACTAATTTCGGGGTGTTTGTTGAACTTGAAAACACGGTTGAAGGGTTAGTTAGAACGGAAACTCTTCCACGCGGTAATTACGAACTTGACGAAAAGACTTATTCTCTTCGTTCCGGAACGAAATCATATACGCTTGGCGACAAGGTGTTAGTAAAAGTTTTAGGCGTAGATATGCGTTCACGCAAGGTAGAAATGGCAATTATTACGAAAATAGTTGATTAAAATAATAAAAATTGATAAAATAGAGTAGTTATGAAACTTATTACGGAAAATAGGCAAGCCCGTCACGAGTATTTTATAGAAGATACCTACGTTTGCGGTATCGTTTTAGAAGGCTCGGAAGTAAAGTCGATTAGGGCTGGAAATATTAACTTAAAAGATAGTTTTTGTCTTATTGCAAAGGGCGAAGTGTTCGTTAAAAATATGCACGTTGCCGTTTACGATAAGTCGGGCGCGTATAATACGAGAGATAGCAAGCGCGATAGAAAACTTCTTTTAAGAAAAGCCGAGATATTTAAGATTCTTGGCAAAGTTCAAGAGAAAGGTTATTCTCTTATTCCTTTGGAAGTTTTCTTTGAAGGAAGTTTGTGCAAAGTGAAAATCGGTTTATGTAAAGGCAAGCACACTTACGATAAAAAGGAAACTATTAAGCAAAGAGATATTGATAGAAGTTTAGAAAGAGAACTCAAAGATTATTAAGGCTCTATTATATACGCAGTTAAATTTTGGTTAAAAAACGCTTTGAAATTTCGCGTGTTTTTCTCGGTTACAGACCACACGGGTATGCGCCCTCAAAAAACGCACGCCTTTCTTTGCGTTTTTGCCCCAAACCGTAATAAATTACTAATTAACTGCTTAATATAATATCGCCTTAAGATTAGATAAAAGTTAAAAACTAAGATGTAAATAAATGGGGATGCACCGGATTTGATTGCATGGGGAGGTATTCGTAAGCGTATCGAAGCGCCTGGCTTCGTTAAAACGGGCAAACTTAAATTTAGATGCAGACAATAATCGTTTAGCATTCGCTGCCTAAGTTGCGGCTGTTCTTACTATCTTACCGCCAAGGTAGATAAGGGCATCATTATCGGCGGGACGTTGTTTTGAGATTTTGTTGTGGCTTAAAATAACTATTTAGCAACACACGGCTCTATAAGTTTTTTCGTTGAAGTATAGAGCAAGGGATTAAAAACGGAATAAATACGTAGAAAGCGGTATTAAACCGTGTAAGACGTGGGTTCAACTCCCACCATCTCCACCACACAAACGCCCAAGCGGGCGTTTTTTTGTGCGGTGGAGATGGTGTAGGAAAAGAACCCACCGGTTCAGGGCTAGCGAAGCGACGCTTAGAGTACGCTAAATATTATTAGGGCTCCCTAAAATATTTTGTTTTACAACAGATTTTTGGGAAAAAGGAAGGGGAGGCTCATAAGTCAAGCCGTTGCACTAGCAACGGTGGACAAAATAGCCTTGCCCTGACGTGGTAGAGATGGTGGGAGTTTGCTTATTGGGGATAAAGTTAAAAAACCCTTATAGTTTTTTTATTGGTTTATTGACAGTAAAATTAAAGTGCTTTATAATAACTATAAATAAAGTAAATTATAACCAAGCAGGAGCTTGCTATGTATAAAAAGTCCGTTTCTATATGTTTACTTTCAGTTAACGAAAGCAATATGCACGTTTATCTTGATATGATTAAAAAATGCAAGGTAGACAGGGTGTTTATTTGCGGGTTAGGATACGTTTGCACTAAACAAACTATTCTTTACACCAACACTCAATTGGTAAAAAACGTAATATCTTATTTTAAGAATAACGGCTTAGAAGTTGGCGTTTGGATTGAAAGTTTCGGTCACGGTGGCGCGCTCGTTGGGGAATCACTCGTTTCATTTGATAAATACACTAAAATCACGGGTGTTGACGGTAAAACTGCTCATACAATATGCCCAAACGATGAAAATTTTATTAAAGATTATGCCGACGCGTTAAAACTTATTGCAAGTTTTAATCCTGACCTTATTATGTTTGACGATGATTTTCGTATCAACGGCAGGATGAGTTATTATCTCGGTTGTTTTTGTGATTACCACTACAATCGCTATTGCCAACTCGTTGGAGAAGTCGTTCCCAAAGAAGACCTTGAAAGGCTTATAACTACGGGCGGAAAGAATAAGTATCGCGACGCTTATTACGATATGATAGCCGAAACGTTAATTGGTTTTGCTAAAAAAATGCGTAGCGCGGTGAACGAAGTTAATAAAAATATTAGGCTTGGCGCAAGTTTTCCGTTTGAGGCGTGGGATACTTCTGGAACGAGTTTAATAGAAATTGCAAAAGCTTTAGCTGGAGATACTAAGCCGTTTGCAAGAATTGCAGGCGCTCCGTATTGGTCTAACAATATTATAAACGTAGTAGAAGCGTCTAGGCTTGAATTTTTCTACGGAACAAATAGCGACGTTGAACTTTTTGCCGAAGGCGACACCTATCCAAGACCGAGATACAACGTTGCTTCCAAGCCCCTTGAACTCTTTGAGTTATTACTTATTGCAAATAACGACGGTAACGGTTTACTTTCTTATATTTTCGATTATATTCAAAAACCCGATTACGAAACGGGCTACGTTAAACGCTTTATTAAAAACGAAGATAAAAGATTGAAAGTTCAAGAGTTTTTCAAAGATAAAAAACCCGTTGGCGTTAGAGTGTTTAGCGCTCGTAATAAGGTTAGAAACGCAACTATGCCAAGCGAAGTTAAAAATAGAAGTTTTGGTTACTTTGACAGTATTAGGCCGTTTATTCCTGCGAGCGATATACTTTCTAAAAACTCTATTCCAACTTGTTATTACGATAGTGATTATCCCGTTTTAGCGTTTGGTGAAGATGCTAAACAAATTGACCTTTCCTTATTAAAAAACGGCGTAATTACTGATGTTTTAGGCGCTAAAATCTTGCAAGAACGCGGTGTTGACGTAGGTTTGATTTCATCGAGCAATAAGACGTTTAGTTCAGAGTATTTTATCGCTGACGACGGTGATATTTGCACGATAGAACATCCGCACACACAAGAAATTAGCGTGAAAGAAAACGCTATAATTGAAAGTTATTTCTTGCCAGGTAAAACTCCCGCTTCTTACCGTTATGAAAATAAGGACGGGTTAAAGTTTTTCGTGCTTGCGTTTAATAATTTTAATCTTGACGGTGGGTTTAACGCAAACTATCTAAACAACTACTATCGTCAATCAGGGCTTATAAACGCTATAACTTGGCTTTCGGGTAAAAAATTGCCTGTAACCGTTACTAAAAACCCAAACTTATACGTTCTTGCTAGCAAAGATGAACAAGGCAATTGTTCTATTGCCTTTGCAAACGTGAGTATAGACGACGTTTACGATGAGTTTATCTATTTAGACGGCAACTATGCTCTCGCTGAAAGTATTGGTTTTGACGGGGAGTTTTTAGGAGATAAAATTAAAGTCAATCGTATTGAACCTTACGGTTTCGTTGCGTTTAAGTTGGAGAAAAGTTTATGAAAATAGCAACTACAACGGGTGATTTTTCTAGATATTTTTATTCTGACGTAGAAAGGATTAAAGAACTTTACGATGCAGGGTTTAGATATATAGATTTAGATTTATACGACGTTGATAAAGTAAACAAAGTTTATTCCGATGAAAGTTGGCTTGATGAAGTAAATAAGTTAAAAGATATTGCAAGTGAGTTAGGCGTAACTTTCGTTCAGGCGCATTGCCCTGGAACGAGCGGATACGATCCGATAATTAAAAACGAAAAATGGAACGATTATTTTAAGGCAACCGTTCGCTCTATTGAAATTTGTGGTAAACTAGGCATTAAAAACACCGTAATTCACGGCGGTATGGTAAGGGGAATTGATAAATTTGAGTGGCAGAAGAAAAATGCTGAATTTATCTCGCTTTTGATACCTTATCTTGAAGATTGCAAAGTAAATTTACTTATTGAAAACTCAACTGCTAAAAATACTTACGATATATATTATCCAAACTCAGGTAAAGATCTTCGTGAGTTTATAGATTTTGTAAATCACGAAAGAGTAGGCGCGTGTTGGGATACGGGGCACGCTAATTGCGAAGGCTCGCAATACGATGAAATATTAGCGCTCGGCGATAAACTTTTAGCAATTCACTATAACGATAATCACGGCAATTTAGACGAGCATTTAATTCCTTATTTTGGAACGCTTAATCACGATGAAGTTTTATTGGCTCTTAAAAAAGTTAACTTTAACGGATATTTTACTTTAGAGTGTATGGCAACCTTAATAAACGATAGAGGATTTCCGCATAGTCGCCGTAAATTTGATTGCGATTCTAAACTCAATAAAGCGCCGTTGTTTATGCAACGCGAACTTGAAAAACTTTTGTATAATACGGCAAAATATATTTTAGAAACACATAATTTATTAGAAGAATAATTTTTATGAATTTTTTATTTTTTACAAGAAACTCTGCTCTTGGCTTGGGGCTTGCGATGGACGCGTTCTCCGTTTCGCTTGCAAACGGATTATGCGAGCCGAATATAAAGCGTAAAAAAACTTGCTTGATAGCAGGTGTTTTTGCCTTCTTTCAATTTTTAATGCCCATGCTCGGTTGGATATGCGTGCATACGGTACTTAAATACTTTGAAGTGTTTGAAAAAGCAATTCCTTTTATAGCGCTAGGTCTTTTATTGTTTATCGGTATTAAAATGATAATAGACGGGGTAAAACCTAAAGAGGAAGAAAAATGCGGTATAGGTTTTAGGGGACTTATTATTCAAGGAATAGCCACTTCAATCGACGCGTTATCCGTTGGTTTTACTATAGCAACTTATACCTTTCTTCACGCGTTCGTCGCGTGTTTGGTAATAGGAGTCGTTACTTTTATCGCTTGTTTTATAGGCGTTATTATAGGCAAAAAATTTGGAACAAAAATTTCAGGAAAAGCAAATATTTTCGGCGGTATCATTTTAATAATTATCGGGCTTGAAATATTTTTAACGGGTGTTTTATGAAATATTTATATTGGGTGTTTGCAATATTTATAATACTTGCGCTTGTAGACCGCATATTTGGTGGAAAACTCGGGCTTTCTAAAGAACTTGAAAAGGGTGTTATGCTCTTTGGAACGCTCTTTTTATCAATGGTAGGCATGATTATTATTGCCCCGTTTATCGCGTGGTGTTTAGAGCCTATCGTAGGTGGTTTAGACGGGCTTTTAGATCCTTCCTTTTTATCTGCAATCGTGCTTGCTAACGATATGGGCGGAGCGCAAGTTTCAGCCGAACTTTCAAACGACTTAAATATTGGTTATTTTAACGGTATGGTAGTAGGCTCAATGATGGGCGCTACCGTTTCTTGCGTTGTTCCGTTTGCGGTGGGCATCGTTCCAAAAGATAAACAAAGCGATATGGCTATCGGTTTTATGGCGGGTATTATAACAATTCCAATCGGTGCTTTTATCGGCGGATTAGTTGCAAATATTCAAATTTTACCGCTAATTATTAATCTTTTACCCCTTACCGTATTTTCGATTATAATTGCGATAGGGTTATGGTTTAAGCCCAACGTTTGCGTAAAGATTTTTTCGGTGGTTGGCGTTATTCTTAAAATAATCGTAACTATCGGTTTAGGCGTTGGAATGTTTGAGTTTTTAACTCAAATTGATATACCGTACACCACGTCTTTGATAGAATCTACCGAACTCGTTTTGAATATAGTTTGTTTCTTAGCAGGCGCGTTCCCGATACTTATGATTTTATCAAAAATACTTAAAAAACCACTCAAATGGGTGGAGAGTAAAACGGGTATGAACGACGTTTCTGTTTCGGGCTTTTTATGCACGGTAGCGTCGCCTTTCCCAACCTTTTCAACAATGGATAAAATGGATAGAAAAGGCGCAATCTTAAATACTGCGTTTTCAGTTTCGGCTACTTGCGTTTTTGCAGATCACTTGGCGTTCACATTAGCGTTTAATCCCGCGTTTTTAGGCTCGATGATTGTTGCTAAACTTTCAGGCGGTGTTCTTGCAATCGTTATGGGAATAATAATTTACAAAAGAATAGTTAAACAAAATAGGGTATAAAAGCCCTATTTTTTTATTGTAGGCAAGGTTTTTGTGTTGACATTAATATTTAATAGTAGTAAAATATAAATTAAATATAAATATAAATGGGTAATTTTACCCTTAAACCAAAATTAAAGGAGAAATTTATGGCAACAGTTGTAATTATGCCCCGTCAGGGACAAAGTGTTGAAAGTTGTGTTATTACTTCTTTCCAAAAGAAAGTTGGCGATACCGTAGAAAAAGGCGAAGTTTTATTCTCGTATGAAACTGACAAGTCGTCTTTTGACGAACCCGCTCCGGTTTCAGGCAAGATTTTAGCAATCTTCCGTGAAGAAGGAGATGACGTTCCTTGTCTTGAAAACGTTCTCGTTATCGGTAACGAAGGCGAAGATTTTTCTCAGTTTGTACCCAAGGCAGAAGGGGATAGCGCTCCTGCTCCTGCTCAAGAAGAAAAAGTGGAAGTTAAGGAAGAAAAAGTAGAACAAGTCGTTGCAACTAACGAAAGCGCTACTTCTATTTCTCCAAGAGCAAGAATGCTTGCTGACAAGACTGGGGCTGACTTATTAAAAGCAATTCCAACAGGCCCAGACGGTAGAATTATTGAAAGGGACGTTCAAAGGCTCGTTGATATGGGCTTAACCGTTTCTCCCGCGGCAAAGGGCGAATACGCTCAAGCGGTTGAAGGCACGGGTATTAACGGCAAAGTTGTTCTTTCAGACCTTAGTAAGGCTCCCGAAGTTCAAGCAGTTGCTACTCAAGTTGCTCCTGAATATGAAGACGTTAAACTTCCCAACGTTAGAAAGGTTATCGCTAAATCAATGCACGCATCACTCTCTACGATGGCTCAACTCACTCTTAACGCTTCGTTTGACGCTACTAAACTTATGGCTATGCGCGCATCCTTAAAAGCAGGTGCGGAAGCGCTCGGTCTTAACAACATAACTCTTAACGATATGGTTTTATACGCCGTATCAAGAGTTTTGAAAAACCACAAGGACTTAAACGCTCATTACCTTGACGATAAGATGAGATATTTCAGTAACGTTCATCTCGGCGTTGCAGTTGATACCGATAGGGGCTTACTCGTTCCAACCGTATTTAACGCAGATAAACTCTCTCTTAACGAAATGTCAATTGCTGCAAAGGCAGTTATTAAAGACGCTCAAAGCGGTAAGATTAACCCAGATTTATTAAAGGGCGCATCTTTCACCGTTACTAACCTTGGTTCACTTGGCGTTGAATCGTTTACTCCTGTTATCAACCCACCGCAAACTGGTATTTTAGGCGTTTGCACTATCACTAGAAGAGTTAAACAAGTTAACGGCGTTGACGTATTCTATCCTGCAATGGGCTTATCTCTTACTTTCGATCACAGAGCGCTTGACGGCGCGCCCGCTGCAAGATTCTTAAAAGACGTTTGCTTTGCTCTTGAAAACTTTGATTTATTACTCACTAAATAAGGAGTTTAGATATGTACGATTTAATTATTATAGGTGGCGGTCCCGCTGGTTATAACGCTGCTGACCATGCAGGTCACGCAGGTCTCAAAACACTCGTTATTGAAGAAAGAGCGCTCGGTGGCGTTTGCTTAAACGAAGGTTGTATTCCCACTAAAACTCTTTTATACTCGGCAAAGATTTACGATTATGCTAAACACTCTCAAGACTACGGCGTTAAGTTTGAAAACGCTACTATCGATCACTCTTTCGTAATCGATAGAAAGGCAAAAGTTATCAAACAACTCGTTTCTGGCGTTGGCGCTAAACTTAAAAAAGCAGGCGTTGAAGTAGTTAAGGCTCAAGCCGTTATCAAAGAAAGAACTGCTGATGGTTTCGTGGTAACTGCAGACGGTAAGGAATACGTTGGTAAACAACTTCTTATCTGCACCGGTTCAAATCCTGCGCTTCCCCCGATTGACGGGCTTGCTGATTCCTTAAAGTCAGGCTACGCGCTTACTAACCGCGAAGTTTTAGAACTTAAAGAAATTCCCAAGGATATCGTTATCGTTGGCGGTGGCGTTATCGGTCTTGAAATGGCATCTTATTTTAACAGCGTTGGCTCAAAAGTTTACGTTGTTGAAATGCTTAATAAAATTGCCGGACCTATCGATAATGAAATTTCTACGATGCTTCAAAAAGAATATGCTCAAAAGGGTGTTGAATTTATCCTTGGCGCAAAAGTAACTTCAATCAAGAACAATGCAGTTACTTATGAAAAAGACGGTAAACTTACCGAAATTAAGAGTGATTACGCTCTCGTTTCAATCGGTAGAAGAGCAAGAACTCAAGGTCTTGGCTTAGAAAATATCGGCGTTATTCTTGAAAGAGGCGCTATCGTAACTAACGAATACGGCAAAACCAACGTTCCAGGCGTATGGGCGGCGGGTGACGTTAACGGAAAGTCAATGCTTGCTCACACCGCTTATCGTGAAGGCGAAGTTTGCATTAACAACATTTTAGGTAAAAAGGATAGAATTAACTACAATTCAATTCCGTCTGTTATCTATACTAATCCCGAAGTTGCTTGCGTAGGCGAAACTGAAGAAACTGCTAAGCAAAAGGGTTTAGACGTTAAGATTCAAACCGTTACCTTAAAGTACAGCGGTCGTTACGTTGCTGAAAACGAACACGGAAACGGCGTTGTTAAAATTATAACTGATAAAAAGCACAACAATATCGTTGGCGTAACTATTATCGGCACTTACGCGTCTGAAATGATTTACGGCGCTGCTATGATGGTAGAAACGGAAATGAGGGTTGCAGACGTTCAAAAACTCGTATTCCCGCATCCGACGGTGTGTGAAGTAATTCGCGAAGCCATGTTTTTATAATCGCGTCGTGCGATTATAAAAACATAGAAATTTTGCCTAACGGCAAAGTAAAGGATATATTCTACAATATAAAAGTTAATCCACAACTTTTTTGCATAGCAAAAAAATATAACTATAAAAATTAAAGGGAGAAAATTATGCCAAAGAGTCAATACGTTGATCCTGCCAAAGCCTTTGATGCAGGTTACATTAAGTTTACTGACATTCCAGTATGTCAATACAAAAAAACTTTGAAAGAAGAATTAAAAATTTATTCTAAAGAAGATATGATGCGTATCTATCGTGATATGGCTATCATTAGAGAATTTGAAACAATGCTTAACGAAGTTAAGGTTAAGAGTGAATATAACGGCGTTCAATACAATAACCCCGGTCCCGCTCACTTATCTATCGGTCAAGAAGCGTCTGCAGTAGGTGAAGCGTACTGCTTAGATATTAACGACTATCTTTTGGTTCTCACCGTTCTCACGGCGAAATCTTAGCAAAAGGTTTATCTTCTATTGAAAAACTCGACGACAAGGAACTTTACGATATTATGAAGGAATTCCTTGACGGTTCAGTTTTATCAGTAGTTGAAAAACACATGAACGCAAACGGCAACATCAAAGAACTTGCTATCAACTTCCTTCTTTACGGTGCTTTGGCTGAAATCTTTGCTAGAAAGACAGGCTTTAACCGTGGTCTTGGCGGTTCAATGCACGCTTTCTTTATTCCGTTTGGCTTAATGCCTAATAACGCAATCGTAGGCGCGTCTGGTCCTATTGCTCTCGGCGCTGCTTTATATAAGCGTTCTAACCACAAAAAAGGTATTATCGTTTCTAACTTTGGTGACGGTGCTACCGGTCGTGGCCCTGTTTTAGAATCAATGAACTTTGCATCAATGGATCAAATCACTAAACTTTGGGGTATGGACGGAAAGTATGAAGACGGTGGTCTTCCTATTCTCTTCAACGTATTTAACAACCATTACGGTATGGGCGGTCAAACTCGTGGCGAAACTATGGGTTATGATATGGTTGCTCGTTTAGGCGCAGGTTTCAATCCTAGCCAAATGCACGCTGAACGCGTAAACGGTTACGATCCGCTTGCGGTTATCGACGCTGTTACTAGAAAGAAGAAACTCCTTCTTGAAGGTAAAGGTCCGGCTCTTTTAGACGTTGTTACTTACCGTGTATCAGGTCACTCTCCGTCAGACTCTTCAACTTATCGTACCGCAGAAGAAATCGAAGCATGGAAAAATGCAGATCCTATTCTTGCTTACAAGACCAAACTCATTATGGGTGGGGTTGCTACGGAAGCAGAATTTGACGCGATCAAGGAAGATATCGTTAAGCGCATGACTGAAATTATGAAACTCGCTATCAACGATGAAATTTCTCCACGCATGGATCTCAACAAAGAGCCAGATGCAATTTCTTCTATTATGTTCTCTAACCAAAAGGTTAAGAGTATGGACCCAACTCGCGAAGCAGATATGTTAATGCCTAAGGAAGAATGTCCGCGTGTTAAGGAAATTAAGGGTAAAGTACGTAAATCTAAAGATGCAAACGGCAAGCCCGTTTCTAAGATGAAAATGTACAATATTTGCGACGGTTTATTCGAACCTATCATCGATAAGTTCTATGAAGACCCAACTTTAATTGCTTACGGTGAAGACAATCGTGACTGGGGCGGTGCGTTCGGCGTTTACAAGAAGATGACCGAAGCCGTTCCTTACCACAGATTCTTCAACTCTCCTATCTCTGAATCTGCAATCGTAGGTTCTGCAGTAGGTTACGCTATGTGCGGTGGTAGAGCAATCGTTGAACTTATGTACGCTGACTTTATCGGTTGCGCAGGCGACGAAATTTTCAACCAAATGGCAAAATGGCAAGCGATGAGTGCTGGTATCTTAAAGATGCCTATTATCCTTCGTGTTTCAGTTGGCTCTAAGTACGGTGCTCAACACTCTCAAGACTGGACTGCGCTTTGCGCTCATATCCCAGGCTTGAAAGTAGTATTCCCGTCAACTCCGTCTGACGCTAAGGGTTTAATGACTTCTGCTTTAGAAGGAACCGACCCCGTTGTATTCTTTGAATCTCAAAGAATTTACGGTATCGGCGAAGATTTCTTAGAAAACGGTGTTCCTGAAGGTCATTACGAAATTCCGTTCGGCGAACCCGATATCAAGAGAAAGGGTAGTGACGTTACTATCGTAACTATCGGCGCAGTTTTATATAGAGCGCTTGAAGCCGCTAAGATTTTAGAAGAAAAATACGGCGTATCTGCTGAAGTTATCGATACTCGTTCAATCGTTCCGTTCAACTACGAAAAGGTTATTGAATCAGTTAAGAAGACTGGTAAAGTATTATTCGTTGGCGATGCTTGTGAAAGAGGCTCTGTAATGAGAGATATGGCGTCTAACATTACTGAAATGTGCTTTGATTACTTAGATGGTCCTGCCGTTGTTGTTGGTTCAAGAAACTGGATTACTCCTGCGTTCGAACTTGAAAAGAGTTTCTTCCCACAACCAGATTGGATAATTGACGCTCTTCACGAAAAGATTATGCCACTTCCGGGTCACGTTCCTACTGCTAACTTTACTGACATTGAAAAAATTGACCGTTCAAAGAAGGGTTTATAAGAATTAACTTAAACGGGAGCGTTTCCGCTCCCGTTTTGTATAGTCTTTGTCACACTATAATTGATTAGATAGCGTTTGAAACACGGTGTAATACGGCGTTAAAGCCGCTCGACAAGACAAAATAGTATTGCCTTCGGGCTTTGCCTTGTCTTACTTGTGTTTGAAACGCTCTCTTAAAATCAACCATAAGTTGTGACAAATCCTTATTAAATTATGAAATTTTGTATTTTGCAAACGACTGATCCACATTACAATTTGGCGGTGGAAGAATATTTATTCAATACGGCGCAAGACGACGTGTTTTTGTTGTGGCAAAATTATAACACCGTAGTAATAGGCAAAAATCAAAACGCTTACGCCGAGATTGATATGCAAGTTTTGAAAGAGAACGGCGTAAACATAGCAAGGAGAATTACGGGTGGCGGAGCAGTTTATCACGACCTTGGAAACGTTAACTATTCCTTTATCTCGCCTAATGCAAAAACTAGCGGAATTGATTTTTCTTATTACGCAACGCCTATTGTAAACGCTCTTAAAAATTTAGGTTTAAGCGTAAATCTATCTGGAAGAAACGACCTTATAACAAATGACGGCAAGAAGATTTCAGGTAACGCCCAGCATAGGGTTAACGATAGAGTGTTGCATCACGGAACGTTGCTTTTTGATAGCAATTTAGAGTTTTTATCAAAGGTTTTAACCGTTGATAGTGATAAACTTAAAACAAAGGCGTTAAAATCAACTCGTTCACGCGTTGAAAACATATCAAGTTTAATTAAAAATAGTATATCTACAAGCGAGTTTATTAGTTGCTTATCTTCGTTTATCATCGATAATTACAGCCCCGAAATTATAACGGTAGATACAAACGATAAAATCAATGAATTATACGAAAGAAATAAGTCAATAGGGTGGTTATTCCCCGAAAAAGACTTTATATCAAAATATCAAATAATAAGAAAAAAACGCTTTGATTTTGGCTCGGTTGAACTTTATTTAGAACTTAAAAACGACGTTGTTTTATCATTAAAAATAAAAGGTGACTTTTTTAGTGAAAAGCCTATTGAAGAGTTGGAAAAAACCTTTGAAAATAAAGAACTTTCGTCTATTCAAACTTGCTTAGAAGGTATAGTAGTTTCAGACTATATTTTGGGCATGAGTAATTTAGAATTTATAGAACTTATCGCAAATTAAACTTATAATAAACCCGTGTTATTTTACAAAATGTATTGACACGGGTATTTTTATTTGTTAAACTAATCTTAGTTTAATTAGAGGCAAAATTATGGAAATTAACGGCGATTTATGCCACGAATTATTAATAAAAAACCGCAAGCGCAAACTTGCGTTTAATCTTGATAACGATTATATAAAGTGGAAGGTTGAAGTAAGAAAAAAGTTTATTGAACTCGTTGGGATTGAAAATATTAAAGAGAACGCTTGCCCTATAAAAGTTGAGATTGAAGAAGAAGTCGATTTAGACGGTTACAAACGTATTCGTTTTGTGTTTGAAAGTGAAGTTGGCTCGTTCGTTCCTTGTTATTTGTTAGTGCCGAGTGGTGAAGTTAAAAAGCGCCCCGTTGCAATTACGTTGCAAGGTCACTCAACGGGTTTTCATAATTCCGTTGGCATTGCTAAATTTGAAGGGGACGAAGCCTATATTGAGCGTGGTAATTTTGCCGTTCAAGCAGTTAAGCAAGGTTTCGTTGCGCTTGCAATCGAGCAACGCGGTATGGGCGAGAGAAAAACTAACGTAAATAAATTAGATCCTTGCGGTTATCACTCGATAATGGCAATGGAACTTGGTAGAACGGTTATCGGCGAAAGAATATGGGACGTTTCTAGGGCGATTGACGCTCTTTCTTGTTTTGACAAATATTGCGATCTCGATAAAATTTTGATTACCGGTAATTCTGGTGGCGGTACGCTAAGTTTTTACGCCACTTGTTTAGATGAGAGAATTAAACTTGCCGTTCCAAGTTGCGGGTTTTGTTCGTTTGAAAGTTCTATTATGGCTATGGGGCATTGTGCTTGCAATTTTATCCCAAATATATTAAAATACTTTGAAATGGGAGATTTGACTTGCCTTGTTGCAGATAGGCCGTTGGCAATCGTAACGGGTAGCAAAGACGTTTGGTTTCCGCTAGACGGGGTTGAAAAGTCTTTTCAAACCGTCAAGGCTATCTATGAAAAAGAAGATGCCTTAGATAAATGCAGATTAGTAATAACGGATATGGGCCATTGGTGGTGCAAAGACGTTATTTGGAAAACTATTAATGAAGAAGTCAATAAACTTGGCTGGGAGGTATAATTATGAAACTTTTATTTGGCGCGGACTTAGTTCCAACTCCAATAACTGAAAAGGGATTTATTGAAAAAAATCACAAACTCGTTTGGGGAGATATTGATACAGTTGTAAAAGATTACGATAGATTTATCGTTAACCTTGAATGCGCTTTGACGAGAGAAGAAAAGGGGATTAGAAAATTCGGTCCTTGCATTAAGGCAGACCCACTTTGCGCAGATTCAATAAAAGATTTTGGCGTAACCGACGTTATGCTTGCAAACAATCACGTTTTTGACTTTGGCAAAAAAGGTTTCGTTGACACAATGGAAAACCTTGATAGAGTAGGTATTCCGTATTCAGGCGTTGGCAAAAACGATGAAGATTCTAGAAAAATTTATTATATTGAAGATAAAGACGTTAAAATTGCAATCGTAAACGTTTGCGAGCACGAATATTCTTACGCTCTTCCCGATAGAATGGGAACTAATCCTTACGTTCCTTTCAAAACGATGCGTGATATTAAAGAGGCTAAAAAGAACGCTGATCACGTAATCGTTATTTATCACGGCGGTAAAGAACATTCAAGATATCCGTCGCCAAGACTTATGGAACACATGCGAGAAATGGTTTTATCCGGCGCGTCAGTCGTTCTCACTCAGCACAGCCATTGTATAGGTTGTTATGAAGAATACGAAGGCGGTCATATCGTTTACGGTCAAGGCAATCTTAACTTCGTTGCTCCCACCACGCGTGAAACTTGGAAGACTAGTTTAATGGTCGGCGTTGACGTTACTAAGGATAGCGTTAAACTTGATTTCCACCCAATTTACCAAAAAGAAGACGGTATGGAACTCGCAACGGGCGAAAAGGAAAAAGAAATTATGGAGGCTTTCTGCGCTCGCAACGAAGAACTCAAAAACGGCGAGTGGATTAATGGTTGGAACGCTTTCGTTAAAGAAATGGAAGGTATGTATACCTATATGTTAAGCCCGCAATACGCAATTGACTTCAAGAACGAAGAACAAGGCAAGCAAGTGTTTGCTCACTTCATTGATTGCGAAGCGCATCTTGACGTTGTTAGGGAATTATATAGAAGTTGGCACTTGGATAACGATTAAGTTAAAAAAAATAACTGTTCATAAAAAGGCAACCTTGAAATAAAGGTTGTTTTTTTGTGAACAAATAAAGATAATTTGTCCGCGAACAAAATACTTTTGTTTTTTGGTGTAAAACACTTGTGTTTTTCTAATAAATAATTTATTATATAATAATAAAAGCAAAAAAAACCTATTTTGCGCGTATTTAAGGAGTATTTATGTATATCAGTACGAGAAGTGGTGAAAGGCTTACCTCAAGCCAAGCAATTCTTAAAGGTTTGAGTTCTGACGGTGGCTTGTTTTTACCCGAGTCAATTTCAAAATTGAATTTTAGCGACAATTATTACGGTAAATCTTATCGTGAAATTGCTAAAGACGTTTTTACGATTTTTCTCGATGATTTTACTCAAGAAGAAATCGATTTTGCAATTAATTCCGCATACGATAAAATAAATTTCCGCGAAAAATTCGTTGACCTTAAGCATTTTGACGGGGTGTCTTTTTTAGAACTTTACCACGGGCCGACCTTGGCGTTTAAGGATATGGCGCTTACAATTTTACCTTTCTTGATTGACGTTTCTAAGAAAAAGAACGGGGTTGACAAGAAGTCGCTTATCTTAGTTGCAACGAGTGGCGATACGGGTGGCGCAGCCCTTTCAAGTTTTATAAAGAGCGGTAAGTTTGATACCGTTGTTTTATATCCTGACGGTGGCGTTTCTGAAATTCAAGAAAAGCAAATGCTTTATTATACTGACGATAGGACTAAGGCTTTCGCCGTAAAAGGCAATTTTGACGATTGCCAAACCTTCGTTAAGGAAATCTTTTCAAGATATAATCAAAAAGACGTTTTATTGTCTTCGGCAAACTCTATAAATATCGGTAGACTTATTCCGCAAGTTATCTATTACGTTTATTCGTACTGCCAAATGGTAAAGTGCGGAAGATTAAAGGCGGGCGAAAAGTTCAACGTTTGCGTGCCGACCGGTAACTTTGGCGATATTTTTGCAGGATTTTTAGCAAGAGAGATTGGCGTTCCCATTGAAAAGTTTATTTGCGCCTCTAATAAAAATAACGTTTTAGCAGATTTCTTTGCTACCGGTTTATACGATAAAAATAGAGAGTTTTATAAATCTAATTCTCCTGCTATGGATATACTCGTATCTTCTAACCTTGAAAGGCTTGTTTATCTTGCCTGCAACAAAGACGGTAGCAAGGTTGCAAAGTATATGAACGACCTTAAAACTACTGGTAAATATCAAATAAGCGATAGTGAAAGGGCTTTCTTAAAAGACTTTGAAGGCGGGTATTCCACCGAAGAAGAAACGATTAAGGCAATAGGCAAGTGTTACAGAGAACTCAACTACCTTATCGACCCTCACACCGCAGTTGCTTACGACGTATATAATAAGTTAGAAAAGAACGGTCTTAAAACGTTAATCGTATCTACGGCTAGCCCGTATAAATTCCCGTTCACCGTTGCAAAATCACTTAGCCTTACTGAAAAGGAAAGTGAAGTTGAACTTATCAAAGATATATCTAGTTACACGGGCGTTTCAATACCTTACGGCATTAAGAAGTTAATGTACTCTAAAAAGCCTACGATATTAAAGACAAAAGAGCAGATAGAATCTATCGTAAACTATGAAAACTTAAAAGTTGAAATAAGCGTTCCTTGTTCTACTGCAAACCTTGGCGTAGCGTTTGACGGGGCGGGAATTGCTCTTGGTTTATATAATACTTTCGGTTTTGAAATGGCGGAAGAAGATTCTCTCGTTGGTTTTGGAACTAAAGGCTTTGAAACGAATTTAGTTTTAAGGGCGTATAAGAAACTTTTTGAAGTTGCAAATAGAGAGTACGTTCCCGTTAAAATAACTCTTAAAAAATGCACGGTTCCATCGTCGAGTGGGCTTGGTTCAAGCGCAACGTGCATAGTAGCGGGTGTTATGGCGGCGAACTATATGCTCAAAAACATATTTACAAAAGAGCAACTTTTATCCGTTATGACAAAGATTGAAGGTCACCCCGATAATTTAGCGCCTGCGCTCATGGGTGGGCTTACCTTTTCTTACGTTGACGGCGAAAACGTTGTTACAAGAAAGGTGGAAATCAACAAGAACTTAAAGTTTTACGCGGTAATTCCAAGCGCTAACTTATCAACTAAGAGCGCTAGAGAAATTCTTCCTGAAACTTACGATATAAAAGACGTCGTTCACAATTTATCAAGAGCGCTCAATTTAGAGCACGCTTTCAAAACGGGAAACGTTTGCTTGATAAAAGACGTGTTTGACGATAAAATTCATCAACCTTACCGCTTGCCGTTAATCAAAGGTGGCAAAGAGATGAAAGCGTTGCTTGAAGAAAACGGTTTTGCTGTTGCTATAAGTGGCGCAGGCCCAACACTTCTTGCGGTTGGATATAAAGCGGGCATTGAAAAACTTATTTCCAAGGAAGTTGGCGGAATTAAGTGGAAAATCAAAAATCTCAAAGTTAGCGATAAAGGAGCAATTTTGAGATGAAAAAAGACTTTTTAATAATTCATAAAGACGTTTTACCACCGTTTTTAGATAAAGTTGTTAAAACGGTGCGTCTTATTGAAGAAGAAAACAAAAGCGTAAGCGATGCGTGTAAAGAACAAGAAATTAGCCGTTCAACATTTTATAAATATAAAGATAAAGTGTTTGAACTCAAAAGTGATTTTGGTAGGAAGGCTATACTTTCTTTCAAAGTTCAAAACGCAATGGGCGTACTTTCGGATATAATAAACAATATCTCAAAGTATAAAGGCAATATTTTAACCATAAATCAAGATATGCCTATTCATAATTTAGCGTACGTATCCGTTATGATAGACGCTAAGGATATGACCGTTTCGGTTTACGAACTCATATCCGAACTAAAAAAAATACAAAAGGTTAAAGACGTAAGTTTAGTTGCGTTTGAATAACCTTAAAGGAGATAGAAATGAACGTAGGAATACTCGGTTGTGGTACGATAGGCGGTGGCGTTTTAGACCTTATCGATAAACTTCCAAAGGAAAGCAACGTTAAAGTAGTTAAAGTGTTTGACCTTCCATCAAAGAAAGAAATGCTTGGCGAAAGATTTTGCGATTCTATTGATGAAATTTGTCAGTCGCCTAATGTTGACGTTGTTGTTGAGGCTATGGGTGGGGATAAATTTCCTTACGAGTGTATAGTAAAAGCGCTCAAAAATAAAAAGAGCGTAGTAACTTCTAACAAAGAAACGGTTAGTTTGCATATTGAAGAGTTTTACGCTTTGGCAAAAGAAAACGGCGTTAAATTTATGTGTGAAGCGTCAGTTGGCGGTGGAATCCCCCTTATTTGTTCGCTTATCGACGCTATTAAAGTTAACAAAGTTGATAGAATTTTCGGTATAATAAACGGAACGACTAACTTTGTTTTAACAAAGATGGCGGTTGAAGGCTTATCAATGGAAGACGCGCTCGCTGAAGCAAGGCGTTTAGGCTTTGCGGAATTTGATGCAACGGCAGATATTGAAGGTTTAGATTTAACTAGAAAAATTTGTATTTTATCTAGTATTGCATACGGCGGTTACGTTCCGTATAGTGAAATTTATCATTACGGTATTTCAAAGGTAACCAAGGAAATTTTGGCTGACGTTAAGAATTTAGGTTACACTCTTAAATTCGTTGCAGAATCTAGAAGAACGGGCGATAAAACTTGTAAAGTAAGCGTTGAACCCGTGCTTGTTAAGAGCGATAATCCGCTCTCTGCGGTAAATTACGAGTTCAACTCGGTATATCTTAACTGCTCGACTAACGACCTTTTAGGTTTCTACGGCAAGGGCGCAGGGCGTTATCCAACGGCAACTGCAATGGTGGCGGACGTTAATCGTATTAAAGAAGACGCAGGCAAATATTATTATGAAAACAACGGTAACTTTGAAGTTGAAAATTTCTTAGCAACTGAAAGTTACTACGTATATAAAGACGGCAAGAGTGAAATCGTTAAAGGCATAGAAAGTGCTGATAAATACGACTTCGTAGCAAGAATTTTTTAAGGAGAAATAATTATGAAAAAATATAAAGTAGCAGTAGTAGGCGCAACGGGACTTGTTGGTTCAACTTTTTTGAAATTACTTTGGGAATATAAGTTCCCCATTGAAGAATTAACGCTCTTCGCTTCTGAAAGAAGCGCAGGCAAAAAAGTAGCGTTTGGAGATAGTGAATACACCGTTCAAAAACTTGAAAAAGGTTGTTTTGACGGTATTGAAATTGCCCTTTTCAGCGCAGGTGGTTCAGTAAGTTTAGAGTGGGCTCCCGAAGCAGAAAAGAGCGGTGCGGTAGTTATTGATAACTCAAGCGCTTGGCGTATGGTTCAAGAGTGCGCGCTCATCGTTCCTGAAATTAACCTTGATCATTTTGACACGGCTAGAAAGATTGTTGCTAACCCAAATTGTAGCACTATTCAATCAGTTCTTCCCCTTAAACCACTTGAAGAAAACTTCGGTCTTAAAAGGGTAGTTTACACTACTTATCAAGCGGTATCTGGTAGCGGTATGAAAGGTAAAAACGACTTGGCAAGAACTTTAGCAGGCGAAAAACCAGAGTTTTATCCTTACAATATTTCTGAAACTTGTATTCCGCAAATCGACGTGTTTACCGATAACGGTTACACAAAAGAAGAACTTAAAATGGTTAACGAAACTAGAAAAATTCTTGGAAAGCCCGACCTTAAAGTTTCGGCAACTTGCGTAAGAGTTCCCGTTCAAAACGCGCACGCAGTATCTGTTATGGTTGAACTTGAAAAGCCGTTTACTTTAGAAGAAGTTAGAAAGGCTTTTGAAAGTCAAGAAGGAATTAAAGTTTTAGACGATCCTCAAAATTCAATCTACCCCGTTTCAACCGTAGCAAACGGAAACGACCTTGTTTACGTTGGTAGAATTAGAAGAGATTTATCAACTGATAACGGTTTACTCTTCTACTGCGTAAGCGATAATATTAGAAAAGGAGCAGCAGCCAACGCTATTCAAATTGCAAAGGCGCTTATTAAAGAGAATAAAATATGATAAAAGTTGTTAAATTCGGTGGCTCGTCGGTAGCGTCGAGCACTCAGTTTGAAAAAGTTAAAAATATAGTTTTAAGCGATCCAAAGCGTAAAATCGTCGTAGTTTCCGCTCCTGGTAAAAGACGTAAGGAAGATAACAAGATAACCGATATGCTTTATCTTCTTTCTTCTCACGTTAAATATAATATCGATGCAAGCAGTTTGATTGCAACTATCGCTGAAAGATATGAAGAAATTAAAACTGAACTCAATCTCGGCGTTGATATTAAGCGTGAGTTTGAAATCATTATGGAAAACGTTAAAAAGGGCGCAGGCGAAGAGTACATTGTTAGCCGTGGCGAATATTTAAGCGCAAAACTCATGGCGTCTTATCTTGGCTATACTTTCGTTGACGCGCAAGACGTTGTTAAGTTTAATTATGACGGAACTTTGAACGAAGAATTAACTGCGGAGGCAACTAAGAGTAAGTTTGAAGAAGTTGGCAATATGGTAGTTCCGGGATTTTACGGCGCATATCCTTCTGGCGAGATTAAACTTTTCTCTCGCGGTGGGTCTGACGTTACGGGATCGTTAATGGCAATGGCTGTTAACGCTGAAAGATACGAGAACTGGACTGACGTTAGCGGTATGCTCGTTGCAGATCCTAGAATCGTTGAAAACCCTGCAAGAATTGAAGAAGTTACTTACGATGAACTTAGAGAACTTTCTTATATGGGTGCAAGCGTTCTTCACGAAGAAAGCGTATTCCCCGTAAGAGAACTCAATATTCCTATTTACATTTTGAATACCAACAAACCCAACGAAGAAGGTACTAAAATTTGCAAAGAGGCAAGCGCTCAAGGTAGATTTGTAACGGGTATTGCGGGCAAGAAGAACTTTAAGGCAATAACCGTAACAAAATCAGTTAACGCGGATAAACTCACGGCAGTTAGTGACGTTTTAGGTGTATTTAAGAAGTTCTCTGTTAAACTTGAACATATTCACACTTCAGTTGACTCTTTCACAATCTTAGTTAACGGCTCTGAAATTGAAAAGACGTTATACGACGTTTTATCCGATTTAAGAAGAGTAAACGGCATTGTTTCAGTTGACGTTGATAACGATTTAGCGCTCGTTGCCGTAGTTGGTAGAAATATGGTATTAAAACCGGGTATTTCCGCTAAAATTTTCTCAATCTTTGGCAAGAGCAATATTAACATTAAAACTATTGCTCAAGGCACGAAAGAAATCAACATTATAGTTGGCGTTCAAAACGCAGATTTTGAGAAGGCGATTAAGGCCGTTTATAACGAAGTAATCTAATTTTAATCCGTTATAAGCGTCGTTATACATTGTTACTGCGACTTTTTAACACTTCGTTGACCAGCAAGGTCTAACTCAGCGTTAAAAAATCTTGTGCCTCGTCTAACTCGCTTCTAACGTCTTAAAATATCGTTTTCAACTAGACTTTGAGTTTGCCCAACTTGTAACTAACGGCTTAAAACATCTTTCAACTAAACTTTGAGTTTGTCGAGCCTTGAAATACTTGTTTCTAACGCCTTAAAACATCTTTCAACTAAACTTTGAGTTCGCCTAACTTGTAACTAACGTCTTAAAATATCGTTTTCAACTCAACTTTGAGTTCGCCTAGCTTGTAACTAACAGCTTAAAAAAGGGCGTTTAGTAAACTTAATAGATTAAAAAAGCAAGGCATCGAGCCTTGCTTTTTATTATATCATTTTAAGTTCTTTTGCTAATTTTTCAAACGCGGGGAGTGAACGCTTGATAAGGTCAGGGCTAACGCAAGTTGCTAAACGAACAAATCCCTTTACTCCAAACGAGTCAGACGGAACAACGAGTATTCCAAAAGTTTTAGCAATATCTGAAAATTCTTCCGCGCTCTCCATTGGTGATTTCATAAAGATATAGAACGCGCCTTTAGGATTAACGCAAGTAAAACCAAGTTTAGTTAAATTTTCAACTAAAACGTCGCGATTGTCTTTATAAACGGTGCTATCGCTAACTTTATCAACGCATTTTTCAATTACCGCTTGAAAGAGCGCGGGAGCGCAAACGTAACCTAAACTTCTTCCTGCGCCCGCTATCGCTAAATAAAGTTTTTGAGCGTTTTCAGCATTTGGAGAAACGGAAACGTAACCAATTCTTTCACCCGGAATTGATAACGCCTTACTATACGAATAGCAAACGACCGTGTTATCGTAATACTTAGGAATAAACGGACAAACTGCGCCGTCAAATAAAATTTCTCTATACGGCTCGTCGGTAATTAAATAGATAGCATGCCCGTATTCTCTTTGCTTATCGTTTAAGAATTTTGAAAGTTTTATAATCGTTTCTTCGCCATAAACCGTGCCGGACGGATTGTTGGGGCTGTTTATAATAACCGCTTGAACGTCACTACAAATAGTTTTTTCAAGTTCTAAAAAGTCAATGTCAAAAGTTGACTCGTCACACTTGCTATAAATAAGCGAACCGCCTGCGTTCTCTGCAAAAACCTTGTATTCCGGGAAAAATGGAGCAAATGTTAACACTTTATCGTTAGGCGAAGAAATCAACGCTCTAAGCGTGATTGCAAGCCCAGCGGCTGCACCGCAAGTAAGATAGGTAAGATCTGGGTTGAGTTCAAAACCGTAACGCTTAAAATTGTAATCACAAATAGCCTTTCTTGCGCCTATCGTTCCTTGAGCGGAAGTGTAACCGTGAATCATAGGGTTTTGAACTTCGCTAATTATAGTTTTAGTAACTTCTTCGGGGCAAGGTACGCTAGGGTTTCCAAGCGTATAGTCAAAAACGTTTTCGCTACCAATTTTTTGAGCAAGCGTTTTGCCGTATTCAAAAAGTTCTCTTATTTTAGAACGGGTTGAACCCAAACTATACATCTTTTCATTTATCATAAAAGTTCTCCTTTCAAGTACCTATTTATTGTAACATATCACGCATAATTATACAATAAAATATTGAAAAAATTTATCAAAATGCCTTGACAAACTTGATTAAAAGGGGTATATTTAACTTGTACGAAAGGTACGCGGAGTTTTTATGAAGAAAGTTAATTTTGCCTTTTATTACGCATATTACTTTTTTAAGCCAGATTGTTAATATCGGTTATTTTTGCGTACTTTAATTTTATTTATTGTATTTTAAGTAGCCGAGCGTTAACGTTCGGCTATTTTTTTTGAAGGTGTAATATGATTATAGTAGTTAAACAACATCATGATGAGAAACAACTTAACAACTTAATTAAATGGATCAAAGGTCAAGGGCTTGACATTGATATTAGTAACGGCCATCACTCAACCATTTTAGGCTTAGTGGGCGATACGTCAAAAATTGATATTGACCTTGTTCGCTCGCTTGATATCGTTGAAAACGTAAAGCGTATTCAAGAGCCGTTTAAGTGCGCTAACAGAAAGTTTCACCCTGAAGACACTATCGTTGATATTTGCGGGCATAAATTCGGTGGAGATAACTTCCAAATTATTGCAGGGCCTTGCTCGGTTGAAACTGAAAAGCAAATCATAGAAGTTGCAGAGGCGGTTAAAAAGTCGGGCGCAACAATTCTTCGCGGTGGCGCGTATAAGCCAAGAACTTCGCCGTACGCCTTCCAAGGTTTAAGAGAGGCGGGGCTTGATCTTTTATTGAAGGCTAAAGCCGAAACGGGCATGCCTATTGTAACTGAAATTATGAGCGCAAGCCATATCGATTTATTCAAAGACGTTGATATTATTCAAATCGGCGCTCGCGATATGCAAAACTTTGAACTTTTGAAAGAAGTTGGCAAAACTAAAAAACCCGTTTTATTAAAACGTGGTCTTGCAAACACTATTCAAGAGTGGCTTATGAGCGCGGAATACATTATGAGTGAAGGCGGTAAAGATATTATTCTTTGCGAACGCGGTATTAGAACTTTCGAGCCGTATACGAGAAACACGCTCGACCTTTCCGCTATTCCGCTCCTTAAAGAACTCACTCACTTACCGGTTGTTGTTGATCCGTCGCACGCGTCGGGGCTTTCAAGGCTTGTTAAGCCATTGTCGCTTGCAAGTGTTGGCGCAGGCGCTCACGGGCTTATGATTGAAGTTCACAACGACCCGCAAAACGCTCTTTGTGACGGCGCTCAATCAATCGTTCCCGAACAGTTTGACGATATAGTAAAAAGTATTGACGTTATGCTTCCTATCGTTAATAAGCATAGAGATTTATGAAAATAGGAATTATTGGTTTAGGTCTTATGGGCGGTAGCCTTGGCAAAACGCTTAAAAAACTCGGCGGTTTTACCGTTTACGGTTACGATATTTCAGATACTACTATGCTAAAAGCCGATATGGTCGGCGCAATCAACGGCGTTTTAACGGAAGAAACTTGCAAAGATATTGATATGCTTATCGTTTCGTTATACCCAAGTTCCTTCCTTTCTTCGATAGAAAGATTTTTGCCTAATTTGAAAGACGGGGCGATTATCACCGATTTTTGCGGTATTAAACGCCAAACGGTTAAAGAAATGAAAGCGCTTGCTGAAAAATATCCAAACCTAGTGTTTGTTGGTGGTCATCCAATGGCGGGCAGAGAATTTTCGGGCATTGATAGGGCGGTTTCAACGCTTTTTGATAAAGCGTCAATGATACTTTGCAACGTTAACGCGGACATTTTCACGCTTGAACAAGTGAAAAAGTTTTACTTATCTCTCGGGTTTTCAGAAGTCGTTATAACAACCCCTGAATATCACGACAGGGCTATAGCGTTTACTTCTCAACTTTGCCATATCGTTTCAAACGCGTTTATCAAAAACGATATTGCAACCGAACACTTTGGCTATTCGGCAGGAAGTTATAAAGACTTAACTAGAGTTGCAAGGCTCAACCCTGAAATGTGGGCGGAACTTATGATTGAAAATAAGGATAACCTTAAAAATGAACTCGGCGAGTTTATAGATAATATATCAAAATATTTAGACGCCTTGAATTTAGGCGATAAAGAGCAACTTAAAAGTTTGCTCAAAGAAGGAAACGAAAGGAAACTTTCAATAGATAGTAAGAAAAATGGAACAAATTAAAGTTAACGCATCAAAAAACTATATAATCACGTTAGATAGCGGTTTTGAAAGTTTCAAAACGCAAGTTTTACCGCTTATAACGGATAATAACGTTGCAATTATAACAGATAGCAACGTTGCCCCCTTATACCTTGATAAAGTTAAAGAACTTTTAGTGGGTAAAAGAGTTTTTAGTTATATCTTACCCGCTGGCGAAGAGAATAAGAACGCTGAAAACTATATCAAGATAGTCAATTTTTTAGCGGAATCCGGCTTAAATAGAAAGTCAACGGTTATCGGTCTTGGCGGTGGGGTTGTTGGAGATATTTCAGCGTTTTCGGCATCAACTTTTATGCGCGGAATTAAATATATTGCCGTTCCGACGACTTTACTTTCTATGGTTGACTCGTCAGTAGGCGGTAAAACGGGAATTGATTTAGATTGTGGCAAGAACTTGCTTGGCACTTTCTTTCAGCCCGACGCTGTGTATATCAACGTTGAAACGCTTAAAACGCTCCCCGAACGCGAAATGAAAAGCGGTATGGGCGAGATTATGAAATACGCGTTTATTGATCCGAGAATTACAACTAGCGACGTTTTGAGTAAGAATTTTAATTTAATTATTGCAAAGTCGTTAAAAATCAAACGCGATATAGTTGAAAGAGATGAAAAGGAAAGTGGGGAGAGAATGCTCCTTAATTTTGGGCATACCATAGGCCACGCTATTGAAAAACTTTATAATTATAAAGTTTCTCACGGTGAGTGCGTTCTAAAAGGTATGAATTACGCAATAAAACTTTCAAATAAATTCGGTTACGTAAACGACGTGGATATGGAATTTATTATCGACTATTTGAATACTTCGGGCGTAGATTTATCCGTTCCGTTTTCAAAGGAAGAAATCGTTTCTGCGATGAAGTCTGATAAAAAAGCAAGTGGCGATAGCGTTAATTTCGTGTTTGCAAGCGGTCTTTTCAAGCTGGTTATAAGAAAAGTCAAATTTAGCGAGATTTTGGAGAATTTATAATGGAAATTTTTACTGTTAAGCCTACCGATCTTTCGGGGGAGATAACCGCTCCGCCGTCAAAGTCGTTCGCGCATAGAATATTAATTTGCGCGTATTTATCTGGTAGGCGAGTAAAAATAAATAATATAGGTAGTTCTGACGACGTTTTGGTTACCTTAAACGCCCTTAAAACTATGGGGGCAAGCGTTGAACTAAACTGCGATAGCGTTATCCTTAAAAAGGGCAAAATCCCCACCGATAAGGTGATTATAGACTGTGGGGAGAGTGGCTCTTCGCTTAGGTTTTTAATGCCGATTGCCTGCGCGTTAGGGGTAAATTGCGAGTTTGTTGGGAAAGGTAAACTTTTATCTCGCCCGATAGATAAACTCAAACAAGCGTTGACCTTAAACGGCGCTATAATAGACGGTTTTTCAGTTAGCGGAAAACTTTCCAAAGGGAAATATATTATCGACGGAAGTATAAGTTCCCAATATATAACGGGTTTATTATTAGCGCTTACCGCGATTGACGGGGAGAGCGAGATTGAAATTTTAGGAGCGCCCGTTAGCGCGCCGTATATTGATATAACGCTTTCAGTTTTAACCGAGTTTGGCGCAAGCGTTTATAGAACGGATAAAGGTTTTATCGTCAAGGGTGGTTACGATACTAAAATTACCGAGTTTACCGTTGAAGGCGATTGGTCGGGCGCGTCGTTTTTCTTGTCTGCAGGGGCAATCGGCGGTAGAGTAAAAGTCAACGGCTTGAACTTAAATTCCGTTCAAGGCGATAGAAAAATCGTTGAGATATTAAAGAGTTTCGGCGCTAAAATAAAAGAAGAAAATAATTCGGTTTGCGTTGAAAAATCAAAGTTGAGCGCAATTAAAATTGATATGGATAGCGTTCCTGATTTATGCCAAATAGTATCAGTCGTTTCTGCATTTGCAAGCGGAAATACTCAAATTTTGGGTGTTGAACGCTTAAAGATAAAGGAAAGCGATAGAATTAAGGCGATTATCGATATGCTTAGCGTTTCGGGAATTATTGCCGAGTATAAAGATAACGAAATTATTATTCACGGCGGAGAGCCTACGGGTGGTAATTTCGACGGGGGTAAGGATCATAGAACGGTTATGTCTTCAACCGTTTTAGCAACTTACTCTAAAGGTAATAGCAAAATAACGGGGGCGGAATTTTACACCAAGTCTTACCCCGAATTTGTAAGAGATTATAAAGTTTTAGGGGGAGAGTTAAATGTCAATATTCAAGGGTAAAAATTTAAGCGTTGAAATTGTTGGCGAATCACACTCGCCCGAAATGAAAATGACGGTTAAAGGATTTCCTAAGTTTTTATACGATGAAGATAAACTTTTAGCCTTTATGGGTAGAAGAAAGGCAAGTTCAAGCGCGTTTTCAACGCCGAGAAAGGAAGACGATATTCCTATCTTTGAAAACGTTAATAACTGCCTTATAGACGGAGATTTTAGCGTTATAATAAAAAACAATAACGTTAAAAGTAAAGATTATAATAGTCTTTACGGCAAGCCAAGACCTTCTCACGCCGATTACGCTTGGCACTTAAAAGACGGCGCGTTAGATTTTAAGGGTGGCGGAAGGTTTTCTGCACGATTGACGGCGGTTTATTCGGTGCTTGGCGGTCTTTGCAAGGAGTATTTAGAAAGCAAGGGAATTTTTATCGGCGCTTATCTTCAATCGGTTGGCAAAGTTCAAGGAAAATCGTATAGAGATAGCGAAATTTCTTTTAGCGAGATTGAAAGTTTAGGAAATAATTTTCCAAGCCTATCAAAAGCTAGCGAAATGCTAAATGAGATTGAAAACGCAAGGCTTAACGGAGATAGTGTTGGAGCGGTTTCAGAAGTTATAGTTTATAATCTTCCCGCGGGCGTTGGCGATAATTTGTTTGAGGGGCTTGAAGGTAAGATTTCAAATTTAATTTTCTCTATTCCTGCGGTTAAGGGTGTTGAATTTGGTTCGGGTTTTGAAATGAGTGGTAGTTACGGCTCGAAAGTTAACGATAGTTTATACTATGAAAACGGCGAAGTTAAACTTAAATCAAACAACAACGGCGGAATAAACGGCGGAATATCAAACGGGTTTAACTTAACGATGCGAGTTGCTTTTAAGCCTACGCCGTCTATCTCAATCGAGCAAGATACGGTTGATTTAATAACAAAAGAAAACGTTAAAATTAAAATTGAAGGAAGGCACGACGCGTGCGTAGCGGTTAGGGGTGTTCCCTGTTTAGAAAGCGCGGTTGCAATCGCGCTCGTTGATGAAATATTGGGGTGATTTATTATGGACTTAAAAGATTTAAGAGAGCAAATTGACTTGATTGACGACAAAATTATTGAACTTTATAAAGAGAGAATGGCTCTTAGCAAGCAAGTTGGTATTGTTAAGGCTCAAATTCAAAAGGCGGTGCAAGACGGCAATAGGGAAAAGGAAATAGTTTACCGTTTATCTCAAAAATGCCCTGAAGAAATTAGGTTTTACGTTAAAGAACTTTACGACGCGATATTTCATACAAGCAAGGCTTATCAAAACAAGTTTACTGAAAACACGTCGAAAGTAAAAAGCGAGATTGATAAAATTATAGAAAATCCGTTAAAGGATTTTCCCGTTGACGGAACTGTTGCTTGCCAAGGCGTTAACGGCGCGTATAGTGGAAAGGCTACTGAAAAGATGTTCCCTATATCTGATATTACTTATTTTAAGACGTTTGACGCGGTGTTTAACGCTGTTGATAAAGGTCTTTGTGAGTTTGGCGTTTTACCCATTGAAAACTCTACCGCAGGATCAGTTTCAGAAGTTTACGACCTTATGAAAAAGCACGAATTTCATATCGTTAGGAGCGTTAGAGTACAAATCGACCATTGTTTAGCAGTTAAAAACGGCGCAACGATAAAAGATATAAGGAAAGTTATTTCTCATCAACAAGCCCTTTCACAATGCTCTGAATTTATTAAAAAGTTAGGCGTTAACGCTGAACCCGTTGAAAATACGGCGGTTGGAGCAAGGCTCGTTGCCGAAGGCGATGATTTATCGATTGCAGTTTTATGCTCTAAAGAGTGCGCTGAAAGTTATAACCTTAAAATTTTAGAGCCGAGAGTTCAAGACAGCGAGAAAAATTACACTCGTTTTATCTGCATAACCAAAGATAGGCGAATTTATAAAGGCGCTGATAAAATTAGCGTTATGACAAGTTTAGCGCATACGCCCGGTTCTCTTAACAAGATTATTTCTCGTTTTTACGCGTTCGGCTTAAACCTTACTAAAATTGAATCTCGCCCCATTGAAGGTAGCGATTTTGAATTTATGTTCTACTTTGATTTTGAAGGGGATATTTTAGATCCGCAAGTAAGAAATCTTATTGCAGAACTCGATAACGGCTCGGATAAGTTCGTTTTACTCGGTTCTTATAAAGAAAGTTTATGAAATATTGTTTGCTAGGCGAAAAACTTTCACACAGTTTTTCAAAAGAAATTCATACTAAACTTGGGCTTGACTATTCGTTAAGAGAAGTTTCTCCGTGTATGATAGGCGACTTTGCGCTATCTCGTGAATTTGCAGGTTATAACGTTACTATTCCGTATAAAAAAACGATAACGAGTTATCTTGACGGAGTTTCTAACGAAGTAAAATCGATTGGCGCAGTCAACACCGTAAAAATTAAAGACGGAAAATCTTACGGATATAATACCGACGTTTTAGGTTTTTTATACACCGTTAAGAGAAAGGGCGTTAATTTAAGCGGAAAAACGGTTATGGTGCTTGGCACGGGTGGCGCGTCTAACGCGGTTAAATACGGTTTAGAAAAAGAAAACGCTAAAGAAATTATAATCGTTGGAAGAAATTCCGAGATAAACTATCAAAATTGCTATGATAAAACGGAAGTTGAAATTATAATCAACGCAACCCCCGTAGGAACTAGCCCCGATTTTGAAAGTAAGCCTATTGACTTATCAAAATTTAGTAAGTTAATTGCCGTTTTTGATTTGATTTACAATCCGCAAAAAACCGCTCTTCTAAAACAAGCGGAAAATTTAGGGTTAATTTATTCAAACGGCTTGCCAATGCTAGTTGAGCAAGCGCTTTGCGCTCAAGATATTTGGCTTGATAAAACGCACGGGTTTGAAGTAACTGAAAAATTGATTGAAGAGATTTCTAAAAAACAACTCAATATTTGCTTGGTTGGTATGCCGTCTTGCGGTAAGTCAACGATAGGTAAAGAACTTTCAAAAGCATTAAATAGAGAGTTTATCGACCTTGATAACGAGATTTTTGTTCAAACTAAAAAAACTCCCGCCGAGATAATAAAAGAAAGTGGTGAAGAGTATTTTAGAGAGATTGAAACTAAAATTTTGAAACAAGTTATTTGCAATTTGAACGCGGTTATTTCGCTTGGCGGTGGCGCGTTCATAAGCGAGAAAAATAGAGAACTTATTTCTCAAAACGCTATAAGCGTTTATATTAAGAGAGATTTATCTTTGCTTGAAACGGGCGGTAGACCTTTATCACTTGAAAAAGGCGTTGAAACCTTGTATAATGAAAGAAAGGAATTTTATGAAACGGCGAGTTTAACCGTTGAAAATAACGGCGATATAACTTGCGCTATAAAGGAGTTAATTAAAAAGTATGAAACTTTTAGTTTTGAACGGTCCCAATCTTAATATGGTGGGTATTCGCGAGCCTGAACTT
>SVHZ01000005.1 GCA_015055525.1 Clostridiales bacterium | reverse complement strand
ATGTCCATAATGAATTTGATAAAAATGCAAATTCCTACTGGATATAGCGTAGATTTGTTCTTGCTTTTCAGTTGGTTTGGCGACTATCGGAGTTTGCGTTTTTTGTGCGTTTACTTCGGTAGGCGCAATTTTTTATTTTAAGGAGAGTACTATGGAAGGATTTTTGGGATTGTTGTTTATTGGTGCAATTATAGGTATTGTATGCTATTACAAAAACAAGAGAAAAGAAGAAAAAGCGAAACAAGAAGAACAAGAAAAGTTAAAAATTGAGAAAGCAAAAAATGAAGAACAGCAATTATTAAAAGAAAAATGGGAAGAGAAGAAAAATGAGTTTTTAGTTAATGGTTTACCAACCCTAACCATTGACACAATGCCACTCGCAAAAAATGAAGTTTGTCATTTTATGGGTGATGCTTGTTTTTGTAAAATAAAACAGCAGACAGTTGGATATGAAGGCGGTAGTCGTGGTGTTTCGTTTAGAGTGATGAAAGGTGTAAGTTTTAGGGTTGGCAATTATAAAGGTCACTATATTAAAGAAGAAATAATAGATAAGACAACTGGTACTATATATCTAACAAATAAGAAGATTGTTTTTTCTGCAATAAAAAATTCTTCCGTTGTTAGATATAGTGACATTATAAATTTAAACATTGCAGATAATATGTTGCAAATACAAACTGAAAAAAAGACATATCTTTTCCAAATTGTGGATTCGTTTAATTTTTTAGTAATATTAGAATCTATTATAAATCAAATAGAAGAATGCGACAACAAGACGCTCGCTTTATAAAAGCATATAAGTGTAACACACTATACTTTGTAATCAAAGTCGTGTGTTTTTGCAAGGCAAAAAGAAAAGGATAGCAAAATTTTGCTATCCTTTTATAGTTCCTAAAAAATCCCTAAGGGAAGAGCGCATCAAGCGTGCATTTTTACATTTTGTTAGAGACTAAAAAGTTTATTCAATGCTCTTATTTTAAGCCGTTAGTTACAAGCAAGACAAGGCTCGCGATGGTTTTGGGATGAAATAGACCTTTTGGTCATTGAAGTCCAAAACCAAAGCAGTAACGCAGTATTGCGAAGTAAATAACGGCTTAAAATTAGTCATCTATATCAAAACTTTCAAGCACCGATTTTGATTCTAACGGCTTACTATCACCGTGTTTAACAAAGAACATTGTGATAAACGCAAGCGCTACGCAAATTGACGCGTATGGGAATAACGGACTCATATTTCCAAATAAATCCATAATTACGCCCGATAAAATAGGAGTTAACACTTGAGCGGACATTGATGCGGTGTAGTACCAACCCGTGTATTTACCCGTATCCCCTGCTTTTGCAAGTTCAACTACCATTGGGAAAGAGTTTACGTTGATAGTTGCCCAACCGATACCTGCTAAGGCAAACAATACGTACATAATAATCGGAGAACTTTGCGCAGTCATAAACGTTGCGGTAAAGAAGGAAAGAGCAAGTAATGCAACGCCTACTAAAATAGTTTTTCTTCTGCCGAATTTAGACGCGATAATACCTACTGGGAAGTATGCAATTATTGCACCGCCTTGAGCAATCATTAAAGTAAGGTCGTAACTTTGATTAAGAACGGTGTCAGCGTATAAAGAATACTTACTTGTAATCGCGTTGTAACCCATATACCAAAGCGCAACCGACGCTAAAATAAGTAATAACGAGATAAGTTGTGGTTTTTGAAGTTTAGTTTTAGTAGTTTCGTTTTCTTCAACTTCTTCTTCGTTTTCAGGGAAATACTTTTTAGTGTCTTCAAGCATTTCATTAGCCCACTTTTTCTCTTTTACGGTTAAAAGGAAAATAATTAAGCCGATAAGCATAATACCGCATACTACCAAGTAGTATGGGAAGAAGTTTTGCATATAATTTTCGCCAACCTTAATAACTAAGCCAACTACTAAAACGAGCAAACCACCGGCAGTTCCCATAAGGTTGATAACTGCATTACCTTTTGAACGGAGTGGTTTACAAGTAACGTCTGGCATAAGAGCAACCGCTGGTGAACGGAAGAACGCCATTGAAACAAGCGTAAAGAGTAAGATTATGATAAATAACCATAAAAAATCTTCTCCGATAAGCGGAATAAAGATAAACGAAATTACCGCTAAAACAGTTCCCACGAAAATAAACGGAGTACGTCTACCGAAAACGCTCTTACTCTTATCCGACAACGCGCCGAAGATAGGGAGTAAAAATACTGCTAAAACGTTATCGAGCGCCATTATTACACCCGACATTGTTTGGTTCATACCAAACTTATATACCATAAGCATAGGAACGGTTTTATCGTACGCTTGCCAGAAGGCTGAGATTAAGAAAAACGCGAAACCTACTAAGATTGTTCTTTTATAATTGAGTTTCATCTTAAGTTATCTCCTTATTTTTTGTTCGGCTCGTAACCGTAAATCAATCTATGGCAACTTTCACACTCTTTAATTGCGTGAGAGCCAAGTTCTTCCATAAAACTAATAGAAAGTGACGTTGCGCAGAACGGGCAATACGCCATTTTCTTTGATAAATCAAGCCCGAATACTATCGGGAACTTTTTATCCTTACGCCTTATTGAATATCTTTCCATTAAGGTTTTATCAATCTTTTCTTCTAAAGTTTTGAGTTTTGCTTTCAAACTTGCAACTTCTTCCTTCTTAGAATTTTTAAGTTCTTCAAGTTTAGGAGCAAACTCATCGTATTGAGCGCGCATAGCGCGGTTTTGTTGACCGAGTTTACCATATTCTTTGTAAAGTTCACTCATCTCTTTAGAATAATTTTCTACGGCTTGTTCTAAAACGGAAATTTTCGAGCAAGCGTCTTTGAACTTCTTTTTAAGTTTTTCAAGTTCCGCTTCGTTTTCACAAGCATCGATTGCCTTTTCATATTCGTTAAGGCTTTCAACTTGCTTTTCAAGTTCTTTAATTTTAGCGTTGTAGTTTTCAGTAACTGCTTGCGCTTTCTTTTCAAGAGCCTCTAAACTTTCTTTTACAGTTGACAAAAACTTTCTTACTAAATACTTTTTAGCCTCTTCACTACCGTTAAGTTCGTCTTCAATCGCCTTCAAGTTTTTATCAATTTCTTGATATTCAACGATAAGTTTAATTTGTTCTTGCATATTACCTCCTATAGCATAAACTCGTTTTCAACAATACAAGTGTTTACGCCACACAAATTTTCTTTAACCGAGTTATAAAACTCTCTAAAACCATACATTTCACTCGAATAATGAGTAACTTGCATTACGCATTTACCGCGTTTGAGCGCGGATAAAATAACGTGATGCTTAATATCAGCGGAAACGTAAAGATCAACGTCGGTAATCGTTTCGATAGCCGTATCGTCAAGCCCCGCTCCACAATACGACGCAACTTTTTCAATCGCGCGATCAGAGTGACCAAAAATCATAACTTTATCAGTTAAAAATTCCGTTTGATATTTCTCTTTTATCTCGCTAAGAGTTGTTGAAGTTTCAAAAATTCTACCGTACCCACAGTTTTTATCCACTTGATAAATTATTTCTTGCTTTTCAGCGCCTAAGCCCTTTGCCAAATAATAGTCGATACCCTTTTCTGCGCAATCGAGATTTAAGTGCATTGATATAACGCCTATTTTACAGTTCAAGCAACGGAGCAACGGGCTTTTTTCATAATCGAGTTTCAAAGGCGGATTAAATATTGCCGGGTGATGAGTAACGATTAAGTTTGCACCCGTTTCCAAAGCCTTGTCGATACTTTTATCTGTAAGGTCGAGAGTGAAAACTATCCCCGTTATCTCCCCTTCGATTTGAGCGATTATTCCAACGTTATCGTAACCACCTATTTGCTTGATAAGTCTATCTGAAAGTTCAAGTGGAGCGTATTTTTCTAATTTGCGTAATACTTCGTTAATCTTCATTTATAAATTCCTTGATTTTTTTAAGTTTTTCTTCCGCCACGCATTTAGCGGATTGCGACGCGTTTACATCGCCAATTATCTTTAGATAAAGATTTTTTTCAAAGTTTAACTTTTTAATAAACCCGTCTGGCATATATTTTAAGTTATCTCTGCCATAAGAGTATTCGTCTTCGGTATAAAAGTCTTTTCCCTTTTCCGCCCTTATAACGTCGTAAAACTTACCGCGTTCGTAAAAGGTAAAATCTGTTAAGATTTTATAACCTAGTAAAACGAGCGTTCTTCTAACCTTGTCGTTATTCTTTTGCGGTGCTAAAACTAAACTATTTGGAAGGCTATTTGCGTTCAAGAGTATTTTAACTATCTCTTCTCCGCCCATACCTGCAATCATAGCCTCATCGGGAATTTCTAAATAATTATCAAAACCGTCCGAAACAATCGCGGTAACTTTATCACCGTAACTTTCAAGTAGTTTTTGGGCTTTTTTAAGACTTTGAGCGGAAATATCAGAAATGATAACTCGTTCAAACTTACCGCTATCAAGCACGGCTTTTGAAATTTTACCGTGGTCGCAACCGATGTCTGCAAACAGTTTTCCGCTACCTACTAAGTCGAATAATATCTCTAACCTACCGTCCATTATTCTAAATACTCTTTGAGTTTTTTAGAACGCGACGGGTGGCGGAGTTTTCTAAGCGCTTTTGCCTCAATTTGACGTATTCTTTCACGCGTTACGTCAAATTCCCTACCAACTTCTTCAAGAGTTCTCGGCTTGCCGTCGTCAATACCGTAACGAAGTCTTAAAACTTTTTCTTCTCTTGGCGTTAAGGTATCTAAAATAGAGATAAGTTGTTTTCTAAGCATCGCAAACGCAACCACGTCACTAGGAGATGCTGACTTTTCATCTTCAATGAAAGTTCCAAGATTGCTATCTTCTTCTTCGCCGATAGGCGTTTCGAGTGACACGGGGTCTTGAGCGATAGTTTGAATTTCAACTACTTTTTCAACGCTAATTCCCATAACTTCCGCAATTTCTTCAGGAGTTGGTTCTCTGTTTAATTCTTGAAGAAGTTGACGAGAAACTTTAATTAATTTGTTTATAGTTTCAACCATATGTACGGGAATTCTTATAGTTCTCGCTTGGTCGGCAATTGCTCTAGTTATTGCTTGGCGAATCCACCAAGTAGCGTAAGTTGAGAACTTGAAACCCTTTGTATAGTCGAACTTTTCAACCGCTTTCATAAGACCTAAATTACCTTCTTGAATAAGGTCAAGTAAGTGCATGCCACGGCCAACGTATCTTTTTGCAATAGAAACAACGAGCCTTAAGTTCGCCTCTGATAAACGCTTCTTAGCAAACTCGTCACCCTGCATCATTTTTTCAGCAAGTTCGGCTTCTTCTTCACCTGAAAGAAGTGCTACTTTACCAATATCTTTAAGGTAAACTTTAACAGGGTCGTCCATCGAAACTTCTTTTTCAAGTTGATTGAGAAGGTCGTTATCTCTAGCCGCTATATCATCGTAACTTTCAATGATTTCGATGTTCTTTTCACTAAACGCATTGTAAATTTGCTCGATTTCTTCAGGGGTTATCTTATGCTTTTCAATTCTATCCATAATTTCGTCCGATTTAACGAACTTCTTGTCTGCGTAAAAAGTTAATAATTCCTGAATAATTTCATTAAGTTTTTCTGTTGATACGCTCATAATTTTCTCCTATATAAATTTTTGTTTGGTTAGATCATCCCTTAAAAGAGTGAACTCAATACTACAACTTTGATATTTCAATAGTTTTTTGTGCAATTAATTTTGCAAGTTCCGCTTTTTTAGTTTGATCTATCTCGTCTTTGTAAAGTTTGTTAAGACTTACTAAATCTTCGCTTAAATTACTCTTTTTAACAACCTTAACACAGTCGTTAAAATACTTCTTGCCCTGTTCTTCGCCGTCAATTTTATCTCCAACTGAAAGTATTGCGTTCAGTTCTTGAAGACCGATTTCACCTACGATAGAGTAAAGTTTAGAACTTTCAATCTCGCTAATCGTAATGCTCTCAAAAATCTTTTCGCGAACGGGGTCGCTAAAATAAAGGTCTAAAATTAAGTTTTTATCGGCATACGGCGCGGAGTTTATAACCGCCCAAAGTACCGCTCTTTCCGCAACGGAAAGCCCGTCGGTTTTTATAGTTTGCTTAACTTCTATTTTTTCAGCGCTCTCATTTTTTGGTATCGTTACGCTACCGCTTTCCAAATCTCTTTTTAGCGATTGATAACTAATACCCGATATCGTGCTTACCTTAATTAGAAGTTCTTCTCTTAAAAACTCGCTCTTAACCGTTTTAAGAAGTTCCAAGCACTCCGATAAATACTTTCTTTTATCCGATGCGTCGCTTAAATCTTTACCTTTTTTTATAAGCGAAAGTTTGAAGTCGATAAGCGGTTCTGCTTTTGAAAGAAGGGAACTATAACTTTCCGCCCCGTACTTTCTAATAACGTCGTCGGGGTCTAAACCGTCGGGAAGTTTAACTACCTTTACTTCAAACCCTTCGTTTTCAAAAATATCCAAACTTCTTATCGTTGCCTTTTGACCTGCGCCGTCACCATCGTAACTAACTAAAACCTTATTAGTGTAACGCTTGAGTAATTTTGCCTGAGATAAAGTCAAACTCGTGCCCATTGACGCAACAACGTTTGTAAATCCTGCCGAGTGAAGCGAAATAGCGTCCATATACCCTTCTACCATAATAACGTAGTCAAGGTCTGTTTCTTGGCGAATTTTTTTAAGGTTGTTAACGTTGTATAACACGTTTTTCTTGTTGAACAGCGTTGTTTCAGACGTGTTTTTGTACTTGCCAAACCCCTTGTCTTCAAGTATTCTACCGCCAAAGCCTATAACCTTGCCCATCGAACTGATGATGGGAACGATAAGCCTTTCCGCCTGAAAGTCGTAAACGCCCTTTTTCCCTTGCGCGCAAGCGCCGGATTCAAGCATTTCTTCCTCGGTATAACCTTTTGATTTAAGGTGGTTAACTAAACCGTAATAGTCAAGCGACGCGCCTAACCCAAAGTGACGCACCGTCTTACTATCAAGCCCGCGTTTTAACAAGTATTCGAGCCAAACTCCCGCCCTTTCATCACTTAAATTCTTGGCGTAAAATAAAGCGCTTTCTCGCATTAAAGAATATAATCTTTCCTTTTTGTTGCGCGCTTTCTTCGCTTGTTCTTCTGATTCAAAATCACTTTCGGGAAGTGGCATCTTTGCTCGTTCGGCAAGCATTTTAACGGCGTCGAAAAAATCAACCGTTTCAACTTCTTGTATAAATTTAATAACGTCTCCACCCTTACCGCAACCGAAACAATGATAAAATTGCCCCGGCTCGTTCACGGTAAACGAAGGCGTTTTTTCCGTGTGCCCCGGAAGAGGACAACACGCCCAATAATTAGACGAGCCTTTTCTCACAAGGTTACAGTACCGACTGACTACTTCAACTATATTGTTTTTACTTTTAAGTTCTTCAATAAACTTTTCGTCAAACGTCGGCATAGCCTTGCTCCTTAAAAACTCTTTGGAATAAATATTTGATTGAAAGCGTTTATAGCGTATCTATCAGTCATTGAAGAAAGATAATCGCAAACAACCGTGTCAATCTCGTATTCGTTTAATAATTTTACGTAAAATTCGGGAAGTCGTTCTGGATTTTTAATAAAATACTCGTACATACTCGTAAGCATATTACCGGCGCGCTCTTCTTCCCGCTTAGCCGTCGGCATCATATAAACTTTTTCAAACATAAACGCGCGGAGTTCTTTCATAGCGCCGTCAACTTCCGTCGCCAAGGCTACGAAAGGCTTTTCTAAACTGTTTTCGTACGCCGAGTTTATCATAACGTTTATCCTTTCTCTTGAAGTTTTGCCTAAAACTTTGATAACGTTACTTGGAAGTTCTTCCGCGCTTATAACTCCCGCTCTAATAGCATCGTCAACGTCGTGATTAAGATATGCGATTTTATCAGATATAAGTACGGCTTGACCTTCTAAAGTAGACGGCTTTGTGCCTGACTTATGATTGAGAATACCATCTCTTACTTCTACCGTAAGGTTTAAGCCCTGACCGTTATTTTCTAAAACGTCAACCACCCTTAAAGACTGCTTATTATGCATAAATCCACCGGGGCAAAGTTTAGATAAAACTCTTTCCCCCGCGTGGCCAAACGGAGTATGACCAAGGTCGTGCCCAAGGGCAATAGCCTCGGTTAAATCTTCGTTAAGCGCGAGCGCGCGTGCAATAGAGCGCGCAATTTGCGAAACGTCTAAAGTATGCGTAAGCCGAGTCATATAATGGTCGCCTTCTGGAGAGAAAAATACCTGCGTTTTGTTTTTAAGCCTTATAAACGCTTTTGAATAAATAATTCTATCCCTATCCCTTTGAAAAGGGGTACGCATCGGGCAAGGCTCTTCAAATTTAAGCCTACCCTTACTATCTTCAGATTTTACCGCAAAAGGAGATAAATATTCACGCTCTTTTTTAAGCGTTAATTCCTTAACCGATAAATTTTCAGCCATATTACTCCTTGAAAAAGTCACCCGCAAAGAGCGGATAGATTTTGCCGTTTATATCACTTGAAGTTAAGATTTTATAAATCTCTTCAGCGACCATCAAAGGCGTTGCAATCTCTTTGAGATTGCACTCACTTAAAAACCCTTCTTTATCTTCATTTGATAGATGCTTGTTCATATCCGTATCAACAAGACCTAACGCAATAGCGCAAACGGAAATATCTGAAAAACTCAATTCTTCCGCTAACGACCTTGTTAAACCTATAACCCCTGCTTTTACCGCAGAGTAACAAACCTCGCACGCACCGCCCTTAACACCAAAGACGGAAGAGACGTTTATAATCTTTCCTCCGCTACTTAACATACTCTCAACCGCAAACTTATCAACGAGCATACAGCCTTTCAAGTTGGTGGCGATAACGCTATCCAACTCGCTCTCCAAAACGTCAATAAACGGTTTTTGAGTAAGGGCAATCCCCGCGTTAGAAATAACCGCGGAAATTTTGCCGTAATTAGTTTTTACGGTCGAAAATAAATTTTCAACGTCTGAAAATTTAGAAACGTCACACCTGATAAAAGGGATTTTGTATTCATTTTCAATCATTTGAGCGTCCGTTTCGCTATTAAGGTACGTTCCAATAACGTTATACCCCTTATTTTTAAGGGTTATCGCCGTTTGCCTACCTATTCCGCGAGACGCGCCCGTAACGATGATTACCGACATAATAAAATGCAAAAACCTGACAGGTTATTCATGCTGTCAGGTAAAATGAATTATTTTTTAACTCTTTCCATGTAGTCGCCGGTACGAGTGTCAATACGGATAACGTCACCCTCGTTAACGAACATAGGAACTTGAATGTAAATACCAGTTTCAATCTTAACTTGCTTGGTAGCGTTAGTCGCAGTGTTACCAGCAACGCTTGGTTCTGCTTCTATAACTTCCATTTCAACGAAGTTTTCACATTCAACAGAGAACGCTTTACCTTTATAGAATTTTACGGTAACCGTGTCGTTTTCTTTAACGTATTTAAGAGCGTCTTCAACTTGATCGTAGTTGAGCGGTTCCATATTGTACTCTTCGTCCATAAAGTAGTAAAGTTCGCCGTCATTATAAGAATAAGTCATCTTCTTAGTTTCAATTACAGCGTTTTCAAACTTTTCAGTCGGGTTGAAAGTAATTTGTAAAACCTTACCGTCTACTACGTTTTTAAGCGTTGTTCTAACGAACGCTGCTCCTTTACCTGGCTTAACGTGTAAGAAGTCAACAACCGTGAAGATTTTTCCTTCGTACTCGATAGTAACGCCCTTTCTTAAATCGCCTGCTAATACCATATTAAAATTTTCTCCTTGAAAAATATTTTTTATTTTTACTTTTAGTCAATCATAAAACCAAAAGTTCTTTATCATTTGTCATAAGCGATACGCAGTTATTATTTTCTAACGTAAACGTATCTTCAATTCTAACCCCAAAGTTACCTTCGAGATATACGCCCGGCTCTATTGAAAACACCATATTGTTCTCTAAAACCGTATTGCTCTTAGCGTTGAGCGTTGGATATTCGTGAATTTTAACGCCGATTCCATGCCCCGTCGAGTGAGTAAAGTATTTATCGTAGCCAAAATTTTTAAGATAGCCCCTTGCAACCTTGTCCGCCTCTGAGCAAGTAGTGCCAGCCTTTACCGTTTGAGCGGTTAAAAGGTGCGCGCCCTTTACAGCCTCGTAAACCTTAACGAACTCTTCGGTGGGATTACCAAAGTAAAAAGTTCTCGTCATATCCGATAAAAACCCTTCGTACCTGCAACCAAAGTCCATAAGTATAGGCGTATTATTCGTAAGTTTAACGCTACCCGTTTGATAATGCGGAACGGAACTGCCTTTACCAAAAGCAACTATCGTTTCAAACCCAACGTTTGCTCCAAGTTTTTTGAAGTTGTGTTCAAGTTCGCCAGATATTTCAAGTTCTGAAACGCCTTCTTTAATAAACGGCAAGGTCTTTACAAACGCTTGCTCGCATATTGAACACGCTCTTTTAATCGAGTTTAATTGTGATAAAGTCTTTATAGCGGAAAGTTCGTTATATGAAAGCGTGCAGTCGTAAACGCAATAGCCTAAACTTACGATTTTTTCATAAATCAAAGCACTCGTGTAACCATAAATTAGCCCAACGCTTGAAACTTGCAATCTTGAAAGCATATCTTCAAGCGAAACTTCACTACCAAGATAACACTCTGCATTTGCAAATTTTCTTGCAGATTCAATATAGCGCCCGTCGGTTATAAGATAGCGTTTATCGTTTTTAACTATCAAAAACCCGTCGTCAACGTAGAACCCCGTATAGTAAAATATAATATCGCCGTCGGTTACAACTACCGCGTTATCCACAAAATCACGCATTATGCAATTATATTAACATATTAATATAATATTGTCAAGGGTACAAATAGGCATTTTTAATATTTTTACCTATCGAGCCTAAAAAACACTTGAATTTTTTTTGAAAACGCGTTAAAATCTAACTATGAAAACAAAGGAACAATTCAACGCGATAGTTGCAAGCAATATTTGTAGGTACAGAAAGTTTAACAACCTAACCCAACTTGCGCTCGCCGAAAAATTAAATTATTCCGATAAAGCAGTTGCAAAATGGGAAAGCGGTGAAAGTTTGCCAGAAGCTTTCGTTCTATATCAAATTGCAGACATATTCGGCATTACGATTAACGACCTTTTATCTGAAAGAAAAAGGCTTAAAATACCTTCAAGCAAAATAAAATCTATACTTATTCCAATTTTTGCCAACTGTATTTTATGGTTAGTTGCGCTCGTTGCGTTCATAATTTTACAAGAATTTTCAATTTCAAAGGCGTGGCTTCCGTTTATCGTGGCAATTCCAATATCGTGTATTCTCTTTTTAATTTTCGCTTGCGTTTACAAAAACGTTACCGTGCAATTTATCTCCATTTCGGGAATAATTTGGACGACGATATTAAATCTTCACATTTTCTTAATGGGAATACTTCAAGTGGCGTCTTACCTATACTTTATTGGCATACCTATTCAAGTTGCGTTCACACTAAAATACGCTTCTTTAATATTTCCAAAAATTAAAAACTTATTCAAAACTAAAACGAAGTCTTAAGACTTCGTTTTTTTTAATTACAATAGCGGAGAAAAAACCCTAACTATCGCGCTTATAAATCTTTTGAAAACGCTATTTTTCACGCTCTCAATTTTTATGCGTTTTGAAAGTTTTTCAACTTCTAAAAAATCACTTTCAACGTCTTTTATAAACCTTGAATTATAAGAATAAACGCCGTTTTCAAAGTGATGAACGAGCGAGCGATAATCTAAATTTACCGTTCCTATCATAGCGTACTTGCCGTCTGCAACGTAAGTTTTAGCGTGGATAAATCCAGGCGTGTATTCGTAAATTTCAACGCCCGCTTGCAAAAGCCTATGATAATAACTTCTGCTCATCAAAAACACTAATTTTTTATCGGGAATACTAGGTAAAATTATCTTCACCTTAACACCCCTTAACGCCGTGTTTTCAATGTCTGACAAAAGGTCGTTATCAATAATTAAATACGGCGTTGTTATATAGACGTATTCCCTTGCCGAATACAGCATATTTTGAATAACCAACTTACCAACTTGGCGCTTGTATATCGGTTTAGGCCCGTCGCTAAACGGAACTATATAACCGTCTAAATCTTTACTTTCAACGTCGCTAAAATATTCGTCGCTTGGCTTTTCAAACGTTTTTTCGTTTATATAATAATCTATAAAAAAGGTTTTCGTAAGTTCAAAAACGGCATTTCCTTCAAAGCGGATACCTGCGTCTTTCCAATGCCCGAACTTTTCAGTTTTATTGATATATTCGTCTGCAAGATTAAAACCGCCCGTATAACCAATTTTTCCGTCGATAACGATGATTTTTCTATGACTTCTATTGTTAAATTCACTATCGGCGCTACCTTTTAACCTTGAAAACGGAACTGCTTTAATATCGTATTTTCTCAACGTTTTATAATACCTTGCAGGAAGAGTAAACAAGCAACCTATATCGTCGTAAACTACCCTTATATCAACGCCCGATTGCGCCTTTTTTATAAGGGCGTTCAGTATCGAATCCCAAAACACACCGCGCTCAATTATAAAAAATTCTAAAAATATAAATTTATTAGCGTTTTCAATATCTGAAAGCAACTGTTTTTGCAACTTTTCGATATCGCTAAAATACTTGGCGTTTGCATCGTTATAGATAGAAGAATTTGATATATTTGCCGTCATCGTAAGAGCGTTATAAGCGGTTAAATCTTCTTCTTTTAACGCCTTTTGAACGGCGGTGTTATCTTTATTTGGCATAGAGTAAACAACTTCTTTAAGCCTTTTAACGTATCGCTTTTTTAATTTTCTTGAAGAGAAAATAAAGTATAGCATAAATCCCGCTATCGGAAGTATTAAAACAACGAGCAACCACGGAACTTTATAATCGGGATTATCGTCTGATGCAATTATTTTTATAACGCAACACGCTTCGGTAATTATCGCAAGCAAATAAAAATATTTTAAGCGATAACAAAGAAAAACGACTATTCCTATCATCGCCAAAATTTCAAACGCAAATATAAAAACCGCCAAGATAAGCCTCGGCGGAATTATTTTTACCTTATTAACTTTTTTCATACTCCACCTTAATTAAATTATACCAATAAAAGATAAAATTTATATTAAAATTTCGTTAATAATAGTTAAAATTTATTGTAAAGTTCTTTCATAATCTTTGAATCGACGTCTTGAGTACCTGCGCTCTCTGAAATAATATAAGGGTTTATTCCCTTAATTTTTACAGCGCTTATAAAATGCTCTGGTAAAGGACCGTACTCGTTATCTTCAAAGGTAAGGTGCTTAACTTCACCCTTTTGAGAATACATAATCTTTGAAAAATGAACGTGCATATTATCTAGTTTATGAAAGCCTAAACCACTTTCAATTTTATTGAAAATTTCAAGGTAATTGTCAACTGAATTTAACGAGCCTTGATTGAGAGAATTAACGTGCCCAAAGTCAACGCACGGATAGTAAAAAGGTGCAATTTTGCAAAATTCAACAACTTCTTCAACCGTTCCAATTTGAGCGGATTTTCCCATAGTTTCAGGGCAAACAATCATATCTTGATAACCGTTTTCAACAATTTTATCAGCAAGTATTTTTAGCCTTTCTATCGTTAATTTTACGGCTTCATCTCTTTGAAGTTTGCCTTGCGCTCCGGGGTGGAACACCGCCCTTTTAGCACCCATTAATTTTCCCATTTTAAGCGAGTCTAAAACGTAATTATAAGAGTTTTCAACCTTCTGTTCGTCAACCCCTGCAAAGTTGATAAAGTACGGGCAATGAACGCTAATTTCAACGCCTAAAGATAAAAAACTTTCGCCTATTGAAATTGCTTTTTGCTCACCTAAATTTACACCTCTACCAAAGGAATATTCAAACGCGTCAAGCCCTAAATTTTTAACCCACTCAGCCGAACGTTCGCTACCTGAAAACCCCGCGTTATGAAACGCTTCACTATTTCCGCTAGGACCAAATTTTATCATATCAATACTCCTTATCTAGTTCGAGTTGCGCTTTTAATTCATCAATCGAATTAAACTTTTTAATGTCTCGTATTTTATCCAAAAAATAAACGGTTAATTCTTTGCCGTATAAATTGCCGTTAAAACCCAAAATATGCGTTTCAACAACCAAATTATCGCCTGAAACGGTAGGCTGAGAACCAAAGTTCGTTATGGCAAAATATTCTCTTCCTTCAATAACTACCTTGGTTTTATAAACGGCTGGTAAAATTTTGAATTTATCGTCGGTTAAAATAATATTTGCCGTTGGAAATCCTAATTTTTGCCCAAGTTCCTTTCCCTTAACAACCGTTTCGCTAATAAAGTAAGGGCTACCCAAACTCTCGTTTGCAAGTTTGATATCCCCTTTACTCAACATTTTTTTAATTTCGCTAGTCGAAATTTTATTATTGCCGTCGCCAACTAAATTTAACGTTATAACCCTATCTATTCCAAAAAAATCGTTCAGCGTTTGAACGTTACCGCTCGCGTTCTTTCCAAAGGTAAAATCGCTACCTGAAACAACCTTTTCAAGTTTATATAAACTTGAAAGTTCATATAAAAACTCTTGTTTTGTCTTACCCATAAACTCGCTATCTAAACTCTTAACGATTACGAGTTCAACGCCGATAGTTTCAATTTTTTTAATTCTTTCTTCAAGGGTAAAAAGGTCTGTTTTACTCTTTCCACCCCTAAATATTAAAACTGCGGGGGTAAGTGATAAACCTTTAGCCGTTTGCACGGTTTTTTCAAGCACGGCGGTATGACCTTTATGTAACGCGTCAAAATAACCGAGCGCAAGTATTAAATTGTTTGAAGATTTCTCTCCATAATTTATAACTTTAATCATCTTTAAGATACGCCTTTATCTTCAACGCGTTTTCATTAACTATTCCAATTCCAATAAAACTTGATAGATTATCATAAACTTTGTAAACCCCGTCTTTTTCATCAATCTTAAACGGTCTGCCGCTCGCAAGTTCACTAGAACTGTATTCATCGAGATGAATAGACTTAAAATCTACCATTTTATCGGGTTTTATGAGCAAGGATTTCAAGTCTTTTAACTCTATTAAATCTTGCTCGGTAACGGCGTTTTCCAAAGTGAAAGCGCCACTTTTAATTCTTTTTAACTTAGTCATCGTGGCAAAGGTATTAAGCGCGTAGGCTAAATCTCTGCAAATAGAACGGATGTAAGTTCCACCTTTACAAGTGATTGTAAAAGTGTAAACACCGTTTTCTCCACCGTCTAAAACGATAGAGTCAATCTCAACCGTTTTAGGTTTTAACTCAACCGTTCCGCCACGCCTTGCTATGTGATAACTTCTCTCTCCACCAACGTTTTTAGCGCTATAAAGCGGTGGAATTTGATCAACCTTACCAACTAAAGTTGGTAAAACTTTTAAGATTTCTTCCTTAGTTGGAATTAAGCCTTCCGATTTTATAATTTTACCGCCTCTATCGAGCGTGTCAGTTTCATAACCGAAAGTAAACTCGGCAATATAAATTTTTTCTTTGTCAAGCAAAAAATCAAAGAGCCTAGTAGACTTTCCTACGGCAAGGGGCAGTACGCCTTCGGCAAGGGGATCTAAAGTTCCCATATGCCCAATTTTACAACCTTTGAATAACTTTTTTATTCTGTTTATAGCATAAGCCGAGGATATTCCGCTCGGCTTATAGTAATTTATAAATCCATTCATAATCTTTGTTTAACGTTGAAAACGAGTTTATCGATAATATCTTCCATGTAACCGTTTATAAGCGCCCCGCTCGCTTGAACGTGGCCACCGCCACCGTAAAGTGAGGCAATCTCGTTAACGTCAACTTTACCTTTACTTCTCAAACTGATTTTATATCTGTTTTTTCCCGTTTCAAGAAGTGAAATTGCAACTTCAACGCTCTCAACCGTCATAGGATAGTCGATAAACCCTTCCGTCATATTGTCAAGCGCGCCTGCATCTTCAATATCTTTTCTGGTAATCGTTAAAACGCCAACTTTATCTTCAAGATAATATCTCATTTTAGAGATAACTTTTCCGTATAGATTTGCTCTTTCCTTAGGTTGATCTTTGAAGTTTCTCTTCATTATAAAATGAAGATTTGCCCCACCTGATAAAAGGTTTGAAGCAATCTCTAAAGTTTGGCTCGTGGCGTTTGAGTGATGGAAAGCGCCCGTATCGGTAACGATACCCGTCATTAAACTGTCCGCTATCTCGCTATCAATTTCCACGCCCAATTCTAAAATTATCTTATAGATAATTTCACAAGTAGCGCCCGCTTCTTCAACGAAGTTGAATTTAGCATACCTTGAATTAGATATATGATGGTCGATATTAAACGTGTTTTTATGTTTTTTGAACGACGAATAAAGTTCGGTAAACATAAACTCGTTAGCCATATCAACTGAAACGAAAGCATCGTAATCTAAACTTAAAATATTTTTTTGATAAAACCTTGCAGTTTTTATATATTTTAATTTTTCGGGTATATCGTGCGCGCACACTAAATCGGCACTTTTACCAAGTTTTATAAGCGCCAATCTCAAAGCCGTTGCGCTACCAACGGTATCTCCGTCAGGTCTATTATGACTGAAAATTAAAACGGACTTTGCCTTTTTAAGTTCAGCCGTTATTTCCGTTATCGTCATCGTTAGAATTATCCCCATACGTCAAACCTGCAAGTATAGTATCTATCTTGTTGCCGTACGCACTAGCCCCGTCTTTATAAAAACGGAGTTCGGGAACGTAGCGGATAGTTGTGCTATGCGCAAGTTCTCTTCTTATCTCGGGCGAAGCCTTACAAATGGCGTCAAACGTAGCCTTTTCTTTTTCTTCGCTCGTAGAATACACGCTAATATATACTTTAGCGTGTTTTAAGTCGGGCGAAACGTCAACTTCAGTAATTGAAAACATTTCAGTAACGCCCGCTATATTGAGTTTATTCTTAATAACGTCGTAAATTATCTTACGGAACTCGCTATTAAGTCTATCTGTTCTTTTACCTTTCATAAATTACGCCTTTTGTTCTTCTACGATATAGCACTCGATAAAGTCGCCAATCTTAATATCGTCAAACTTTTCAATAGACATACCGCATTCAAAGCCTTGTTGAACTTCTTTAACGTCGTCTTTGAAACGCTTGAGTTGAAGTACGTTTCCTTCACAAATCATAACGTCTTCACGATAAATTCTAAGTTTGCCGTTTCTAACGATCTTACCGTCGGTAACGTAACAACCTGCAACCGTGCCAACGCCGGTAATCTTGAACGTTTCACGAACTTCGGCTTTACCAAGGTAAACGTCGCTAAACTTAGGAGCAAGCATACCTTTGAGCGCCTTATTAACGTCATCGATCGCCTCGTAGATAACTCTATAAAGTTTAATATCAATCTTGTTTTGTTCAGCAAGCGTCTTAGCCTTAGCGTCAGGACGAACGTTGAAACCAATGATAATTGAATTTGAAGAATCGGCAAGGTTTACGTCAGTTTCAGAAATTGCGCCAACTGCCGAGTGAATAACGTTAACTTTAACTTCTTCGTTAGAAAGTTCGATAAGAGATTGTTTGATTGCTTCAACCGAACCTTGAACGTCTGCCTTTACGATAAGGTTAAGGTTTTTAAGGTCGCCTGAAGATACTTTAGAGAATAAATCGTCAAGAGAAATCTTTTGTTGTTCTCTAATCATTTCTTCTCTTTCTCTATTCTTTCTCTCGCTTGCAACGAGTGCGCCGAGTTTTGCTTCTTCAACGGCAAATAAACTATCGCCCGCGTTAGGAACTGACTCTAAACCGAGAATAGATACAGGCATTGAAGGACCTGCAGTTTTTACGTTTCTACCCTTATCGTCAACCATCGCTCTAACCTTACCGGTTATCGTTCCCGCAACGAGATAATCGCCAACTTTAAGCGTACCGCTTTGAACGAGCACGGTTGCAACAGGGCCTTTACCCTTATCGAGTTTTGCTTCAACTATAATACCCTTCGCCATACGGTCGGGGTTTGCTTTGAGTTCTTTCATTTCCGCAGAAATGATAACCGTTTCCAAGAGTTCGTCAATACCCGCGCCAGTTTTAGCAGATACGGGAACGAGCGCAACGTCGCCACCCCATTCTTCAACTAAAATTTCTTGGTCGGCAAGACCTTTCTTAACTCTTTCAATATCCGCGGTTTGCTTATCCATCTTGTTGGCAGCAACTATGATAGTTACGCCCGCCGCTTTCGCGTGGTGGATTGCCTCGATAGTTTGTGGCATAATACCGTCGTCCGCCGCAACTACGATAATTGCAATATCGGTAAGTTGAGCGCCACGAGCACGCATAGCGGTAAACGCAGCGTGGCCAGGCGTATCGAGGAAGGTTATCGTTTCGCCGTTAACGTTAACGGTGTAAGCGCCGATATGTTGAGTAATACCACCCGCTTCGCCCGCCGTAACGTTAGCGTTACGAATTTTATCAAGAAGTGAAGTTTTACCGTGGTCAACGTGACCCATAACGGTAACGACCGGTGGACGCTTAATGAGTTTAGTAACGTCTTCTTCATCATCTTTGAAACCTTCACTTAAAACGTCTTCCGCAGTCTTATCGAGTTTGAGTTCAAGTTCAATGCCGAGTTCTGCGGCGATAAAACCAGCGGTATCGTAATCGATAGAGTCGTTAATGGTCTTCATTATTCCTTCTTTGAATAAACGCTTGGTTATTTCAACCGCGGTTATACCTAAAAGTTCTGAAAGTTCCTTAACGGCGATAATTTCTTTATTGATAACAGCCTTTTCAATTTTAACGGTTGAAACGGTTTCTTCTTGATGCTTGTCTTTAGACTTACGCATCTTTCTGTATCCCGTCTTGTCCTCGTCAAAATCATCGATAGAAACTTGACCTTTAATCAAAGACTTCTTATTGATAGCCTTCTTATCTTCATAATTATTTCTCTCGTTTTTCTTCTTACCTTGCGTTCTGTTATTTTCCTTAGGAACGAACTGAGGAGCAGTAGGCGCAGGCTTATTAGAAGGCTGATACGGCTTTCTTTCGCCTTGGTTATTATTGTACTCACGCTTGTTTTGAGCGCCGTTTTCAGCATTGTAAGTTCTTCCAACGTTAGAAGGCTTTTTATTGTTAGGATTAGGCTTTTTATCGTCTTTAACAACGTATTCACGCCTTCCTTGAGGAACGAATACTCTCTTACCGTCGATAATAACGATATTTGGGTTATCAGTCTTTTGAATAACGGGGGCTTTAGGTTCTTCCTTCTTTTCCTCAACGGGTTGTTCAGGCTTAACTTCTTCTTTAACCTCAACCGTTTCTTCAACCTTAACTTCTTCCGTTTTAGTTTCAACTTCAACTGGAACTTCAACCTCTTTGATAGGCTCTTCAACTTTTACTTCTTCTACGGGTTGAACTACAACTTCTTCCTTCTTTTGTTGTTCGGCAAGTTTTTGAAGTTCTTCAGCCTTTTGCTTAGCCAAAAGTTTAGCCTTTTCCGCTAACTTTTTCTCAATAGACTTAGAAACCCCTTTGAAATCCTCAACTAAAACTGAACCCTTGTTTTCCTTAATTAAATTGCCTAAATTTTTAATAAAACTAAATTCTTTTTTCTCTTCTTTTTTTACTTCCATATCAGGTGTTATCCCTCCACGAATATTCTTGAAAATGCTCGTCTAAATTTTGCAAAATGGCATTTCCAAGCGATTCGTCCTGTATAGCCACAAGTTTGCAATTTTCTTTTCTAACTAATTCTTCTATTTTGTAGGTTTTGCTTTCGATAAGCGGAGCGTTAAACTTTTTACAAAGTTTAATAGCCTCGTCGTACGCGTTTTTAGACGCCGTGTGGCAAATTATTAAAACGTTTGCCTTTTTAAGCGTTGCAACAGCGTTCGCGCCCGCTCGCAATTTCCTTGCCCTTATCGAAAATCCTATAAAAGTAAGTATTTTACTCTTTTCCAAAGAATTCCTCCGAAAGTTCAAGGTAAACGCTATCGGGAACTTCTACCCCGAACGCAACCTTTAATAATTTTTTCTTAATAATCTTTTCCAAGCAAGCCTTATCGTCACACAAATACGCTCCGCGACCGTTGAGTTTACCCGTTCTATCAACCTTAAACTGATTGTCGCTCGTCTTTACGATGCGGATAAGTTCCCTCTTGGGTTTTTCACTCCTACAAGCAATACAAGTGCGCATAGGAATTTTCTTATTTTCCATATTGAATACCTATAAATTATTCTTCGATGATCTCTTCTGCGCCAAATTCTTCCATTGCTTTTGATTCGCTCTTAACGTCAATCTTCCAGCCTGTAAGTCTAGCGGCAAGCCTTGCGTTTTGACCGTCTCTACCGATTGCAAGTGAAAGTTTATCGTCGGGAACGATTACTCTTGCAGACTTTTCATCAATAGCAGTTACCCTTAAAACTTTTGCAGGAGCAAGCGCCTTTGCAATAAATTCAAGCGGATCTTCACTCCAAGGAATAATATCGATTTTCTCACCGCCAAGTTGTTCAATAACGGCGTTAACGCGCATACCCTTGTTACCAACGCACGCGCCTAACGCGTCAACTTGAGGATCGATGCTGTGAATAGCAATCTTAGTTCTTTGACCTGCTTCACGAGATACCGACTTGATAACTACGATACCTTGCTTAATTTCAGGAACTTCATTTTCAAAGAATCTCTTAACAAGCCCCGTAGCAGTACGAGAAACAAGTATTTGAGTGTTTTTACCAATTTGACGTATTCTCTTAACGTAAACGCTAATTTTATCGTTTAAGTTGTAACTTTCACCAGGAACTTGGTCTTGCGGAAGCATTACGCCTTCGAGTTGACCGCCTGAAAGTTCAACGTAAACGTTGCCGTTTTCAACCTTTCTAACGATAGCAGATTGAATTTCGTTTTCTTTATCTTCAAATTCAGAGATAGTATTGTTTCTTTCAGCCTCTCTGATTTTTTGCATAACTACTTGCTTTGCAGTTTGAGCGGCAATTCTACCAAAGTCTTTCGGCGTAAATTCCTTTTCAAAAGTATCGCCGATTTTATAAGATTTTTTATACTCTTTTGCCTCTTCAAGAGTAATTTGCTTATCGGGATCTTCAACCACTTCTACGATTTGCTTAATCGCAAAAAATCTAATAGAACACTTTTCGTCGTTCATTTTAACAACAACGTCACTCGCGTCGCCTTTAGCGTATCTCTTGTACGCTGAAGTGAGCGCCGATTGCAAAGTGTCTATAAAAGACTGTCTTTCAATACCCTTGCTCGCGCACAATTCGTCAAGCGCGGCAAAAAAATCTTTGTTTACCATAAATTTCTCCTAAAATATTAAATATTAAATTTTGTCTATTTTTATTGTCCCGCCCAAAAGCGAATTTTCAATAACGGTTGATAAAATCAAACCAGTCAAACGCTAGCAAGACAATTATTTTCTTAAATTTTTATACTTCATCATAGCCGTATTTCGCAAGCGTACGCGTACTCTTTGTACGGAATCGCTTGTGAAATACTTGTATTGCGCACGTTTCACGGGGTTGATATCAACCGCTTGTTGAAAGTGAGCGTTAAAACTTGATCGCTTGGCTAATTTTTGCTATTTTTGAAAGTTCAAGATTTAACTCTTTTCCTTCGTACTCTACGGTTATAACGTTGTTATTATATCCGATAAGTTTCGCTTCTATAATTTTTTTACCCATCATTGGGGCAAAAAACTTAATTTCCATATCCCTACCCATATTGCGGATAAAATCTCTTTCCGTTTTGAGCGCTCTATCTAAGCCGGGGCTTGAAACGTTAAGAGTGTAATTTCCTTCGTAAACGTCAAACTCATCAAGCGGAAGGTCGATTAAATTATGGAATTTTTCAAGCGTGTCAAGATCAATACCGCTTTCAGTGTCCAAGTAAATTGTAAGCGACGGCGGTTTAATTTTAGTTTCAACTTCAACGATTTCCGCTCCAATAGAATCGGCGTACGGCGTTAAAAACTGAGTTATTTCTTCTATTGATTTGAATTTCATAAAACCCCTTATAAAAATTTGAGAGTGTTCCAAAAAAGAACACTCTCATCATAAGTCTTAATCATAATGCTCTTATATATTAACATATATAATCCGTCTTGGCAAGCATTTTTGTCATATTTTTTACAATTTGTAAAGTTTAATAAGCGCTTCGGCAGTAGCAAACGCGTCGGATAACGCTCTGTGGTGGCGGAATTCAATGTTAAAATATCCGCAAACGGTGTTGAGTTTATGGTTTGGTAAACTCGGAAGTAATTTTCTAGAAATTACGAGCGTATCGAGATAATCGTTTTCTAAATAATAGCCTAAATCCTTACCCGCGTTCCTTAAAAACCTATAGTCAAAGTCAGCGTTGTGCGCCACGAAAACGCTATCGCCTAAGAACTTGAAAAAGTCTGGATAAGCGTCTGCTATCTTGGGCTTACCAACGAGCATCTCGTCAGTTATTCCCGTAAGTTCAATTATCTTTTGAGAAAGTTTAACTTCGGGGTCAATCAGCGTTTGGAAACTTTCAACTATAACGCCGTTAACAATTCTAACCGCGCCGATTTCCGTGATTTTATCACTCGTTACGTCCGTTCCCGTAGTTTCTATATCCACAACGACGTACTCTTTATCTTTGAGCGTTTCAGGAAGTTCTTTTTCTTTAGTGAAAAAGTCTTGTTGCGTGCTTATTTCACACTTTTCAGGGAAGGCGCAACTGTATTTTTCAGGCGCTTTTTTAGAAGGACGGCGTTCGGGTTTATATCCGCAAGGAAATTCGCAGAAGTGGAAACCCTTAATTAAAAAACTCGGTCTACCGTTGAAAACTTCCATTTCACCGCGAACTATCACGATGCTACCAACGTCTAACTTTTCAAGTTTTTGTAGTTTTACTTTATCGGTAGTAAAATAACTACCAGAGATTTTACCGCTCTTATCATCGAGCGTAATTCTATAATATTTGTTACCCTTTTTGCTTTCACGCTCTTCCTTTTCAATAACCGTGCCTGCAAAATAGCATTTACCTAAAATATTTTCACCGTCGGCAATATAGGTTGCCGTATCATAAAACTCGTCGTCTGAAAATTTTTGAACGTCAACCATCTTAACCGTGCGGACTTTAATATCTAAAATATCGTCTTCGCTAACACTTAAATCTTCGTAAACGGGTTTTTCAGTATCTTCTTCGGTAATTCTAAGTTCGCCCTCAAACTCGTTGCAGTAATTTCTTTCAAGATTTTCTTTAATTTGTTCAAGCGCCGAAGTTCTTTGCAAGTAATTGCAAACGCTATCAAGCCCGATAATCTCGTACTTGATTTTTTTACCACCGCTTATAACGTTTATCGAATTAAGCGTGAGCAAGTGCGCAACTGAAAAACAATGCTTTTGAATATAATCAAATATAGCGCGCTTGGAAATTTCAGCATCGGCTATCGATTTTTTAACGGTTATAGTTAAATCAACCCCAACGAGTTCCTTTTCAATCGAGGCTTTGATAAAATCTAAATCGTCGTTAGATATAGTAACGTCGCTTATCAATTTAACTTTAACCTCTTTCCCGTCAAACTCGGCTTGATTAAGCCTTAAATCGCCAAGGCTTGGGTTAAAATTTTTAAGTGTTTCAATTAAATTATCACAAGGATTTCGCAATTTCTTCTATCTCTCTTATAAATTCTTTTTCTACGTTTTCAAAGGGAACTCTTTTCACTATTTCGCCCTTTCTAAAGATTACACAGTAATCTTTTGAACCTGCAACGCCCACGTCTGCATCCATCGCTTCGCCGGGGCCGTTTACAACGCAACCCATAACCGCCACCTTCATAGGAACGGTTATATTCGCCGTTAAATCTTCTATCTTTTTAGCAAGACCAATACTGTCGTACTCCGTCCTACCACACGTTGGGCAAGAAACTACTTCACAATAATTTTTATCAATCCCCACAGCCCTTAAAATCTTTTTGGCAACGATAGGTTCAAAGATAGGATCGCAAGATAAACTAACTCTTAGCGTATCGCCGATTCCGTCAAGGAGCAACGCGCCTATTCCCGCGCTTGACTTTATTATTCCGCTCTCGTAAGTGCCTGCTTCGGTTACGCCGATATGTAAAGGATAATCTGTTTTAGTCTTTAAGTATCTATACGCCTTAACCGTCAGCGGAACTGACGACGCCTTGGTTGAAATAACTATATCAGAAACCCCGTACTTTTCAAGTGAATAAACGTTTTTAAGAGCGCTTTCAACGAGCGAGAGTTCGTTCTTTCCGTACTTTTTCAAAAATTCCTTTTCAATGCTACCCGTATTACTGCCAACTCTTACAGGAATTTTGTGAAGTTTTAAGCAATCGGCAACTTTTTTAATATTTTCTTCGCTACCTATGTTGCCGGGATTAATTCTTATCTTATCCGCGCCGTTTTCAATTGATGAAATAGCGAGTTTATAGTCAAAGTGAATATCGCAAACTATCGGGCAAGAAACCCTATCTTTTATTGCTTTTATAGCGAGCGCGTCATTTTGGTCTTTAACCGCCACCCTAACTATATCGCAACCGTTGTTTTCTAGGCCCTTAATTTGCTCAACAACTCTATCAACGTATTCCGTTTTTATATTCGTCATAGATTGAATAGCAATTTTATTGCTATCGCCTATAACTACGTTACCTATTTTAACGGTTTTCATAACTCACGCCTTTTTATTGATTTCGTATAATTTTTTAAGACCTTCAAGTGTTAAAAGCCTATCGATTCTCGTTATGCAAGAAACTTCCTTTGCAATAATTTCACCCATACCACCGGTTGCAGTTACGCTAATATAATCAAGCCCAAGTTCAGTTTTTATCTTTTTAACGATATTTTCAACAAGACCTGCAAAACCGAAAATAATACCCGCTCTCATAGCCGTTTGAGTGTTCTTTGGAATTGCGCTCTTTGGCGCTTCAAGTTCAATCATAGGAAGTTGCGCCGTGTTAGAAACTAAACTTTCAAGCGAAGTTTTAATACCGGGAGCAATTACTACGCCGATAAGTTCACCTTGCCCAGTCAACACGTCAAAAGTGGTAGCCGTTCCAAAGTCAATAACAATCATAGGCTTACCGTCGCCGTATTTTGTAAACGCGCCAACGCAGTTTGCAATAATATCCGCGCCAACTTCTTTAGGGTTATCCGCCTTAACGTTAATGCCGGTTTTTATGCCTGCGCCAACAATCATAGGCGTTACGCCGAAAAAGTATTCGCACATGTGGCTTATAGTATAGTTGAGTGATGGAATTACCGAAGACATTATTATCCCTTCGATATCTTTTCTATCAATTTCCTTGCTCGCAAGAAGATTCATAAGCGTTGCGCCGTACTCGTCGGCAGTTCTTGAGTGCCTTGAAGAAACTCTAAACGAGCCTTTAATTTCATTTCCGTCAAATACTGCGTATTTGATGTTGGTATTACCTATATCGATACATAATATCATAAATTTTTCCTATCTCTTTTTGGTGATTATTTTAGCAACTTTTGCAAGCGCTGGTGAAACGAGTAAGTTAATGCCGAGTTCCACAAAGAAGTTGAACGTTACGATTGACACTAAAATGAACACTAAAACGTTTTGACTACCACTTAAAACGTGAACGGAATTAAACATAAACAAGCAACCCACAACGAATATAAGGGTGTTGATAATAGGAACGAGCGCAGACGCAACGAACATAGCAACTATTCCGTTTTTGTTAGCGATAAGTTTATAAATAATTCCCGCAACGAAACCTGCAACGGTAGTTTTAGTTAAACAAACGAGCGTTGTAACAATAGGGTCGTTAGCCCAAATCAAAGCGTAAAAGGGGACTGCGCCGATAATAACTTGAATTAATATGATTACTCCGCACGCAAAGCCTAAAAACGCACCCGCTCCCGCGCCGAAAAGTATTGCTCCAAGCACGATGGGAATAAGCGTAAAGTTAAGTTGAACTACGCCTATTGATATGCTACCGCCAACAACCTGCAAAACAATAACGAGCGCCAAAAGTACACCGACACCCGCTATTTCTTGGGCGGAAAACCGCCTTCCTTCAAAAGTTTTCATAAATGCCTCCAATCGAGTTCCCAAAGGATACCCGTAAGAAAAATAAAAAAATATAAAGTCAAGCCCGAAACGGTGCTTGCTAATAGTATGTTAACATAATTTATAAAAATAATCAACCGCGCGTAACAACTTTTTGAATTTTTTAATATTATGTAGTGATAGAAATATCGAATAAATTTATTTGGAGACTAAAATATATGATGAATCTTTTTGGTTACGGCGGTGATAACTGCTGTTTGTACATACTTATCCTTTTACTCGTTCTCTGCTGTTGCGGAAACGGCTGTTTAAGCGGTATTTTAGATAAACTATGCAACTGCTCTTGCTTACTTCCTATTCTACTCGTTCTCTGCTGTTGCTGTGGCGGAGGTAAAGGCGGTTGCCAACAAAAACCTTACGGTATTTGCAAGTAAAACTTAATAAAATAAAGCAGTGGCTTTGCCACTGCTTTTTAACTTTTCTTGACGTCTGATGGAGTTACTCCCATAACCTTTTTGAAAATTCTAGTAAAATACGAAAGGTCTGAAAAACCAAGTTCGTTTGAAACTTCGCTCGCCGTATGCCCGTCAAGGAGCAACGCCTTGGCGTTATGACACTTTAATAAATTTACGTATTCAATTATCGAATAACCCGTAATTTCCTTAAATGCGTGAGAGAGATAACTCTTGCTAAAATGAAGATTATTAGCAATCTCGCAAACGTTGATTTTTTCCTTGTAATGCTCACTTATATAATAGATTGCAAGCCTTACCATTTGAGTAGTTTTATTGTATCTATTAAACTCGTCTAATTTTACCGTTTTATATTCTCGATTAAGCATTACGAACATTGAAATTATTAGCCCGTTGATAGCAGTTTCATAACGCTCGTTTTTGCACTCGTATTCATCAATTATATCTTGATAAATTTGATTGAGTTTTTCAGACTTTACAAGTGGAGAAAAATAACTGTCTTTATCATAGAGATTGTTTTGCTCTAAAAACTCGTCGCTTATCATTAAAAAGTAATAATCAAGCGCATTTGTCACCTTAGAATAACCGTGAAGCGTAGTAGGGTTTACAACGACAATATCCCCTTCGCTTGCAACGAACGTAGCGCCGTTCAAATTAACTTCTAACCTTCCGCTTTTTATATAAATTATTTCCACCGCGCTATGAAAGTTAAGCCCACTTTTATCATCGTGACGGCGCAAAATAAACGTTTCACCGTTTTCAAAAATTTTACTAATTCCTTGATAGGTAATCAAATTATATATTCCCCTTAATTTTTAATGCTATAATGCAATTTTAATGGCGTTTTTTCTAAAAGTCAAGCGATTTTTAGCACGATTGTGCAAATAATAGATACAATAGTGAATATCAAAAAACAACGCGTAGTGTTATAATGAATTTATTGATTATTAAGCAAGGAGATAATTATGGCATTTTACAATTCATTTAAGTTTGCTCCGCCTAAGTGGTTGCCGTTTCAAGACCAAGAGATTTTAGACTCGGTTGTTAACGAAAACTTTTATGAAAGGCAAGGCAAAAAATTTGAAAACCCAGATTTTGAACTCAAAGTAGTTTTTGACGTTCACAATTATTTTGCAACGGATCTTTTCCATAGAATTAGACTCTCTGACGTTAAAAACGAAAAACTCGTTATAATACTTTCAAGCCCTGAAAACGCCGTGTTTATTAGCGTTGCGGAAAACCTTAACAAGTATAAAATTAGCGCTAGAAACGTTCACGTTTTCTTCCTTTACGAATACGCTAACGAAAATGGTAAAGTTGCTCCGTGGCAAAGCCCGTACAGTCGTTCAGGTCAATTTATGAAGAATTTTTATTTTGAACTTGAAAAAAACCTTCGTATGCCTATTGAAAATATTCATTTCTGGGCGGATAATAATATTGAAACTTACAGCAAGGAAATTGAAGATTTAGGTGGGGCTGACGTATGCTACACCGCTCTTTCTTGGTCAAGTGGTATCGGCGCTATCGATCCAGACGGTTTCCCCGCAAAAAATTTAGAAGATTTCTTATCAATGGGTTCAAGGCTCGTTACTCCAATGCCCGAAATGATAGCTCACGATTCTCTTCGCGGTATGTTTGGTTGCGCGGGCGATCTTGGAAACGTTCCGCCTAAGGCAGTTACCGTTGGTCCTAAAGATTTAATGGCGTCTAAAGAGTGGATTGACGTTGAATATTTGGTAGGTTGCGGTGGAACTGCACATCAAAAGTTCCCGCTTGCTCTATCTATGTTCGGGCCAATTTGCAAGGAAATTCCAGGCTCTATTATGCGTCTTCACAAAGGAACTTGCTACGTAGCGCAAGAAGTTGCTATCAATGCAAGCAATCAACCTGATTTCGACGGTATTTATGAAAAACTTGAAGAAATTAAGAACAAGGAAGAAAAGGGGGAATAAGATATGAATAGAAATTTGTTTGACTTTAATCCTAGCGCTTGGCTTCCAACTCAAGATAAGACCGTTCTTGAATACTGCCGTAACATTAAAAGAGAAGAAATGGAAATAACCAACGAAAACGGTTATTCTATTAGAGTTGTTCCGCATCCGTCTAGCGCGATTGCCTGCGAACTTTTCAACTGGATTTACAAGTCTGACGTTGAAGATAAAAAGACGGTTATAGTATTTCCTAACTCTTGGAAAAACATTTATACTTCCGTTGCCGAAACTTGCAACAAGTTCAACGTTTCCGCTAGAAATATTCACGCGTTCTGTATGGACGAATATGCAGATGAGCACGGCAACGTTGCTCCTATTACTTGGGGTCGTTCACTCGGCGGTCACTTTATGACTGAATTTTATTTAGCGTTTAGAGAAGACCTTCGCCCACCCCTTAAACAAATGCACTACTACACCAATGAAAACATTAAATACTATTCAGATTTAATTTGCGAAGAAGGTGGTGGCGGAGCGGATTTAATACTTTCTGCAACCGGTTGGATTGGTCATACGGCATTTATTGATCCAGAAACTAAAAAGTTTAAGGCTGACACGCTTGAAGAATTTTTACAATTAAAAGCAGGATTTGTTGATAATCATAGAATTACCAATATTCAAAACTCCGGCGCAGGCTCTGCCCTTTGGCACACTCCAGCATATTCAGTTTCAATAGGACCTTGGGACGTTATGCACGCAAGAGAACACTTAGAACGTCACGACCTTCACGCAATGGGCGGATATTCTTCTTGGGAAAGAATGATTTCAAGATTACAACTTTACGGACCTGTTTGTAAAGAAATACCCGCATCGATTTTCCAACTCACCAAAGGAACGATTTATGTTAGTGAAGAAATGGCAAGACCTATCGAACCTATCGAATACTCGTTATAAAATCAAAAACACGCTCGAACGAGCGTGTTTTTTTATGGTTAGAATCCTAAAAATTCAACCCCTTTTAAGAGTACTTCGTTTATTATATCGCTTTTTAGAGAATAGAGAATTATTTTTCCGTCACGGCGATAACGAACGGCTCCGATATCACGCAAGGTTTTAAGTTGATGGGATACGGTGGTTTGATTAAAACCTAGAAGGCTTGATAAATCGGTTACGCACATTTCAGAGATTGCTAAGGCGGAGATTATCTTTATCCTAGTAAGGTCTGAAAACAGACTAAAAAAACAAACTAAATCTTCAAGTATTTCATCAGACGGGATATAATCTTCAATCATAACCTTGGTCTTTTTATCTAAAAGTAAAGGTGATTTTGCTAAATTCATAGTTTTATTCTCCTAAACTTTATTAATTTAATGATAAATCTCAATGGAAAATATGTCAACGTTAACATACCAAAGAAAAAGTCGCATATTGTAATTATATAGGAATTTATGTAAAAGGAGTAAATTATGAACACGACAACACTTGCTTTTTTAGGTTTATTGTTTCTACTTACGACAAATTCAACGATTTCTCCAACACAAGCGTTACTACTTTTAACGCTAATTACAACCGCTTGCGGATGCCTTGGTAATTTCAATAATTGTCCTAATCAAAACGGCTAAAAGTATTGAAAAAACGAAATTTATGGTGTATACTCAAAAAGCAAGGAGTATACACTATGGATTTTGAAATTATAGACTTTCATACACACCCGTATAAAGACGTGAGCGACTTCACTTGTATTCACCGCTCCGCAGTACCTATTTCAATTGATGAAACGCCTAGATTAATGAGTGAAAACGGCATTTCTTTATTCTGTGGCTCGATTGTATCACACGATAAAACTTCAACTAAGGAAACGGACTTTGAACTTTTGAAAAGCCTAAACGACACGGCGCTTTACTTAAAAGACTATTATAAAGGCAGATATATTCCCGGTTTTCACGTTCACCCCAACTTTGTTGAAGAATCTATTAAAGAAATCGACCGTTTCCACGCTAACGGAGTTAATTTAGTTGGCGAACTCGTGCCGTGGAGAGTTCATTATAACAGTTACGCGTGCGAAAATATGAAAACTATTCTTGATTACGCTAGCGAAAAAGGGATGATTTTAAGTATTCACCCCACTACTCCCGACGATATGGACAAACTTTGTGAAAACCACCCAAATCTCATAATCGTTGGCGCTCACCCCGGTGAAGGCGAACAGTATAACCGCCACGTTGCACGCGCTAAAAAGTATGATAATTATTACGTTGATATTTCCGGTAGCGGTATTCATCGCTACGGCGCAACTAAAAGGTTGGTTAACGAAATTGGCGTTGAAAAGGTAATCTTTGGCTCGGACTACGCTATTTCTAACCTTCAAATGTACGTTGACGGGGTTAAAAACGACCACTTGTTAACGGAAAAAGAAAAACGCTTTATCTTTAGTGAAAACGCAAAGCGTATACTTAATATTTAAGAATTTTATGAAATACGAAATTATTGATTTTCACACCCACCCATATAAAAACGAGAGCGATTGCATTTGCATCCACCCAACCGTAATTAAACGTTCGCCAAGCGAATTTTTAAGCGATTTAGAGCGCGCAGGCGTTTCTAAATTTTGCGGTTCTGTTATATCGTTTGAGAAAAAACCAGACGACGTTTCGTGGTGGGACTATATAAAACCACTCAACGACGATGCGTTAAAACTCAAAGAGTTTTACGGCGACGCGTATATCCCAGGTTGCACTATTCACCCTGACTTTGTTGAAGAATCTATTTTAGAAATAGATAGGTTTATAAAAGCGGGGGTTAACCTTATAGGCGAACTCGTTTGGTACCTTCAAGGTTATAACACTAATTGCTCTCAAAATATGAAAAAAATTCTCAATTACGCGAGCGAAAAAGAAATGGTTTTATCCGTTCATCCAACTAGTGACGACGATATGGATAAACTTTGTGAAACCCACCCAAACCTTATAATCGTTGGCGCTCACCCATTAGAAGGCGAGAAATTTAACCGCCATATAGAAAGAGCAAAAAAGTATAAAAATTATTATATTGATTTATCAGGTGGCGGAATTTACCGCTACGGCGCAACGAGAAGATTGATTGATGAGATTGGAATTGATAGAATATTATTCGGGTCAGACTACCCGATTTCTAACCTTCAAATGTACGTTGACGGTGTTAAAAACGACCGTTTACTCTCGGAAGAAGAAAAACGCATGATACTTTCTGAAAATGCAAAGCGCATACTTAATATAAAGTAAACTAAAAGCACCCTAAGGGTGCTTTTTTTATTTTAGTTTTTCAACGTTTTTGCCTACCACGGCAGATGCCATAAGGTTATCGCTAATAGTTAAAAATTCTTGATTGATTTCGTCTATAGTAACGCTTTCAATTTCTTTTAGGCGCTCTTCAAAATCATAGATTTCTCCACTTCTTAAAAATAGCGTTGCATAAGACCTTGCTAATGAAAGGGGCTTTTCTTGAGCAAATACCGTTGCCACTTTCATACCCATTTTTACGTTATCAACTTCCACTTGAGTTACGCCACCCTTTTTAACGTCTTCAATAACTTGTAAAATCGCGTCGTAAGCGTTTTTATATTCGTTAGCGTTAACGCCTGCGTAAACGTTAAGCGTTCCCGTAGTTTTATATCTATTTGCGTAAGAATAAACGGAATATGCAAGACCGAGTTCATCTCTAATTTTTCTAAAAAGTCTACTCGTCATACCGCTACCGAGAATAGAGTTAGCGTATTCTGAAACAATTCTTCTATTTTCGCCGTACGCCTTTGACGGGAAAGCAAGTGAAATATGCGTTTGCTCAATATCTTTTGACTTAACCAAATGATTACACAAACACTTTACGTTGTGTGAAGGAGTTGGCTTTAACGGATTTGATTTTATTATAGGCATAACGTACTTCATAACGAGATCGTCAGCCTCTTCTAAGGTAACGTTGCCCGCAAAAGAGATAACGACGTTTTCAGCAACGTAATAGTCGTTTAAGTAATTAAAAACGTCTTCTTTCGTAAAAGAAGAAACGTTGCTTTGCGGACCTAAAATAGTTCTGCCGTAGCCGTTATCGCCGTAATATGCCTTTGTTAAAAGGTCGTAACAAACGTCGTCAGGCGTGTCTTCACTCATATTGATTTCTTCGATAATTACGTTCTTTTCTTTTGCAGACTCTTCGTCGAGATAAATAGAATCGAAAGCATTTTCCGCCATAACTTCAAAGGCTTTTTCCAAACTATCTTTGATAGTTTGAGAATAGAAACAAGTGGTTTCCATAGCCGTATAAGCGTTGTAACTTGCGCCTAAAGATTCCATAATATCGGTTATTTGATAGGCGGTAAACTTCTTATTTCCCTTAAAATTCATATGTTCTATATAGTGAGAAATACCGTTATTAGCACTCGTTTCGTTTATAGTTCCCGTTCCTATCATTATGGCAAAAGAGCAGGAAATCGCCCCGCCTTCGCTAACTATTAAATTAAGTCCGTTTGAATATTTTTTATGTCTTACCATTTTTATAACGCCACTAAATTACAACACTTTGATACCGTTGTAAATTTAAGTCCTTTTTCTTTTATTATATCTATAATTTCTTGCAACGAATTTAACGTGTGAAGTTTTGGGTGCATTAAAATTAAATCGCCGTTTTCAACGTTAGAAGTGGCGCGCTTTACAATCAAATTTTTATCGCTATCGCGCCAATCGATAGTATCTTTACTCCACATAATCGTTTGCATTTGAAGTTTTTGCGCGCATTTTAGCGTAGTTTTTGAAAACGAGCCGGACGGAGGCGCAAACAATTTCATTTGATACGCCGTGTTTTTGAAAACTAAGTCGTTACAAGTTTTTATTTCATTGTAATTGCCGTCTTCGCTTAATTTTTTATGGTCCTTATGAAAATAACCGTGATTGCCAAGTTCAAACCCAAGTTCTATAACGCGCTTTACAGTATCGATATTATCGTCTGCCCAGCAACCACCCACAAAAAACGTTGCAGTCACTTGATTTTTTACGAATAAATCTATCATTTTATTGACGATTTCAGTATTTTCATAAACGTTTATCATAATGGAAACGCCATTACTACCCTTGTAGATAGGAGAACTTTCTCCACTACTAGATATCGTTACGCTTTCATCTCCGCTAAAACCAACGAAAATAATCGCCACTATAATGATAGCCATTATTAAATTTGTTAAAAACTTTAATCTTATATTTTTCAAGATAAAACTCTCCGAATTATTGTATTCGCAAAATTTTATCTATATGATAAAAAGTTACTTGCCTTTAATCTGCGTTCCTATGCGTTCAAAAATTCTAAGCAGTTCTTCACGCGAGCCAAAATCAATATCGTCGTTATATATAAAATACATATCTTCGCCGATATATATTGCAACCCCTTCTTTATTAGCCCTAACTGAAGTTACGTTTCTTAAAAGAACCGTTTCGTTTTGAACTTCATCGCCTTGAGACGTGGTAACTTCAAGCCTTTTTTCTTTGAACACCATTTCTAAAACGAGATCGCCTTTATGAAGTTGCATAGCCTCGTAACTTGCCTTGTAATTCTTCTTTTGGGTTAAATAGGTTGAAATTGGCGGATAAATCGCACCTAAACACACAACACCACCTAAGATTAAGGTTACCCAATTAATGCCGTCTTTAAGCGCACCTATAACGCTTATTGCTCCCATTGCTAAAAATACTGCCGAAAATAAAAACGCAGTTACGTACGCCTTTACTTTCAAAGGTTTCATCATCTTTTTTATTTTTTCGTCGTTATATTCACAAATTGCTTTTACCATAACTTAAAATTCCTTTACTATTTCTTTTAACGCGTCAATATATTGAAGGCTTGCTTTATGAACGCAGAGATTAAATTCTTCCGCTCCGCCCTCCCCGTCAGACACCGCTTTTATAATAACGCAAGGCACGTTATATCCCCTTGCCGTAAAAAGTACGCCCGCGCTTTCCATATCGCATACTTTTGCGCCGAAAGTAGCGTTCAAATGCTCTTTAACTTTCTTATCGCTTACAAATTTATCTGCCGACGCGCATATTACAGTTTGGCAATTAACCATAACTTTTTGGCACAATTTAAGTAAATTTTCATCGGTTTTTATAATCGGGCTACTCTCGTTTGGATATTGACCAACAACAACGTCGTCAATCCCCGTAAGGTCGAAATCATAATGAACTACTCCGCTTACAACAACGCTATCGAAAACGCCGACCGATTTTATCAAACTTCCGCACACGCCGAAGTTCATAATTATATCAACGTCATATTCACTTATGAGCATTTGAGTAGCGCTCGATGCGAAAATTTCGCCTATGCCACTTCTTACGAGATATATAGTTTTTCCATAAAGTTCGTACTTGAATATTTTGAAAGGTCCTTTTTGCTCCGAACTCAATTCTTTACCGATTGATGATAAAACGGGAAGAATCTCCTTGTCCATCGCAACGACCATACCTATTGATTTAACTTTGCTCATAATTCACCTTTTAATTGATCAATAAATTCTTGATTATTTGAGGTTTTTGAAAACTTTTCTAAAAGTTTAACTTCCGCATCCTTAACGCTATCGAAAAATCTTCTTATCTTATAAGAAACGTCAAGCGCAGAACTATCCAATAAAAGGTCTTCTCTTCTCGTTCCCGAACGATAAAGGTCGATTGCGGGGAAAATTCTTCTTTCGGAAAGTTTTCTCGATAAGAAAATCTCGCTATTTCCCGTGCCTTTGAACTCTTCATAAATAACGTCGTCAAGTTTAGAACCCGTTTCAACGAGCGCGGTTGCAATAATAGTTAAACTACCGCCGTCTGAAAAATTTCTTGCAGAGCCGAAGAAACTCTTTGGAGATTGGAGCGCAACGGGATCAATTCCACCCGTCAAAGTCTTTCCGCTCGACGGTAAAATTTCATTATACGCCCTAGTGAGTTTAGTTATTGAATCTAATAAAAGGACTACGTCCTTTCCCGCTTCGGCTTGACGTTTAGCCTTTTCTATTGCAAGTTCGCTTATTCTTATATGGTTTTTTGCTTTTTCGTCAAAAGTAGAATAAATAATTTCAGCATTGATAGAACGCTTAAAATCGGTTACTTCTTCAGGTCTTTCGCCAACTAAAACAACCATCAAATAAACGTCTTTATAATTTTTAGAAATAGCCGACGCTATCTTTTTAATAAGCGTTGTTTTGCCTGACTTTGGCGGAGCGACTATCAAACCCCTTTGCCCCCTACCTATCGGCGATAAAATATCTATTGCTCTAAGCGCAATATCGTTTTCTCCGCTTACTTCAAGTTTTAATTGTGAGTTTGGAAATATCGGCTCTAAATCGTTAAAACGCCTTCTAATAGCGTTTTCAAATTGAACGCCGTTGAGTTTTTCAATAGTTTGCAAAGACGGAGCGGTATTATCTCTACCGTAAACGGCAACGCCTTCAACGAAATCGCCTTCTCTTAAACGGAAATTTCTAACGGCGGGCGCTGAAACGTAAACGTCTGTTACGCTAGTCATCTTGAAGTTTTCACCACGCAAAAAACCATGCTCGTAATTATCCGATTTTTCAAACGTTCCAAAAACTTTAACTGCTTGCCCTTCTTTTGATTCGGTATCTTCTTCGCCAAAGTTGTTAACTTGAACGTCTCCCGTCTCGCCGTCGCTATAATCTTCAATATTTTGCTTAATAAACTTTTCACGCTTACTCTTTCTGCCTTGACCTTTTGACGTTGGAATAATAGTTCCGTTTTGAATTTTTATAATGTAATCTATAAGTTCGTCTTTATTCTTATTGCTCGGTTTTGCGCCAAGTTCAATGCAAATATCTCTTAAATCGTGAATATTGTATCCGTTTTGTAAATTTTCAAAAGTATACTTCATAAATTATTCTCCAAAATATAAAACACCGCTTTCGCCGTTATAATCAAACGGGTTTGGCAACTCTTTATAACTATCAAAGTTTTTCAAAAAGGTTTTAGCCGTATCAATATCAACCGTGCTACCCTTTTTGTAATAGTGCATCGGAATTACCGCCTTGGCGTTTGACTTTACAAAATACTCATACGCCGTATCTCCGTCGATAGTATAGTTCCCACCAACGGGAATAAGCATAAGGTCAACGCCGTTAAGTTCCGCTATAAGCCTATCGTTACACCCTTCGCCTAAATCGCCTAAAAAAGCAATTCTCTTTCCGTCTAGTTCAAAAATTAAAATATTATTTTCTCCGCGAAGCGCACCGCCCTTTTCATCGTGAAAAGACTTAACAACCTTGAAAAACGACTGATTTCCCACTTTGTTTGCCCCGATTGCCAAACTAAAATTCGAGTGGTCGTAATGACTATGAGAACAAAAAACGTAATCGCAATTTGCTTTATTTTCTTTAAGCCCGATATTTGAAAAGGGGTCGAGCATTATAGAATAGTCGTTCCCCTCAAACAAAAAATGCGAGTGACCAAAATAAGTTATTTTCATATTATTACCTTTAATTTGATTTTATTTTCCGATTTATTTCCGCCAAAATCGAGAAGATAACAAGCGTCGACTAAAATTTCCGTTTCTAAAATTTTTACGGCTAAATCTTTACAGTATACGCTTGCGTTAAACTGTTTATTTTGAATTTCTATTAAAAAATTAAAAGTCTTATCTTTTTCCAAGCAAAAAGAATAGTTAAACTCCCCTTTAGTAGAAAGCATAACCTTATTTTCAAGAACGCTAAAAACGTAGTTAAGCCCACTTTCATTACCCAATGAAAAATCAATCTTAACTAAACTGCCACGCCTATTAAAATTACCTTGAAGTTGATAACTAGAAGACTCTCCGCCATTATCGGCAAAAAATAAAATAGAACAATTAGACATAAAAAATAATTGAAAAAAAATAAAAAAAGATGCCATTTATATTTTAGCACCTTTTAATTTTTTTGTAAACATTTTATTCGAAATTATTTAATTTTGTTCAAAACCGTATTTTAATGCGATTGCCTTGGCTACCTTTTTACCGTCCGCCCCCGCGCTAGTTATACCGCCGGCGTAACCGCAACCTTCACCGCAAGGATATAAATTTTCCGCGCTAACGCTAGAATAATTATCCTTTCTTAAAACTCTTATAGGCGAAGAAGTTCTCGATTCAACGCCCGTCAAAACGCCGTCGTAACAATCAAAGCCTTTAAGTTTTCTCCCCATATCGGTTATTGCAAACTTAATAGAATCGTTAATCTCGCTCGAAAAAAGTTTTTGTAAATCTACTTGTTTTACACCCATCGGATACGTTGGCTTTACTTTTCCTAGCGAAGTTGAAACTTTTCCCGTTAAATAATCACCAACGAGCGAAATTGGAGCGACGAAATTTCCCCCGCCTAAGTTATATGCGCTTATTTCAAGTGACTTTTGATATTCAACCCCACCAAATAAACTTTCGCCGAAATCTTTTTTACCAACTTGACAAATTACTGCGGAGTTAGCGTTTTGCCCATCACGCTTAAAATTACTCATACCGTTAGTTACAATACTGCCATTTTCAGACTGGGACGGCATAACGTAACCCCCCGGGCACATACAGAAAGTAAAAACTCCCCTTCCGTTAAAATTTGAAACGAGTTTATAGTCTGCAACGGGCATACCTTTTACGGTTGCAAACTCGCCGTACTGCGAAAGGTTGATATCACTTTGCAAATGCTCTATTCTAAACCCAACTGCAAAATCTTTGCTTTCAAGTTTTACTCCCCTATCGTTGAGCATATAATAAATATCTCTGGCGCTATGACCAACCGCCAAAACAATTTCGTCAAATATTTGCTTTTGACCGTTTATCGTAACCGATTTTACTTTATCGCCTATTATTTCAAGATCGGTAAGTTTGGTTGAGAATAAAACTTTACCGCCAAGCCTTATAATCTCGTTGCGGATATTTTTAACCACACTTTTAAGGTTATCGCTACCGATATGCGGTTTTTGAAGATAATCAATCTCGCTAGGCGCACCGAACAACAAGAAATCGTCAATTACTTCTCTTGCGTAAACACCGCCTACGCCCGTGTTCAACTTTCCGTCTGAAAACGCTCCCGCGCCACCTTCGCCAAACTGAATATTAGAGTCTTGGTCTAAAACTCTATCTTGAATAAACAGATTTACTGAGTTTTCTCTTTCGTCAACCGATTTACCCCTTTCAATCAAAGTTACTTTCAGCCCGTAACGCAAAAGGTCTAGCGCGCAAAACAAACCCGCGGGACCCATGCCCACTACTAAAACGTTGGCGCTTGATTTTACCTTACCGTAAACTTTTTGCTCCCTTTTATAAGGAGTTAAGGAAAGTTCAGCCGAACAAGTAAAGAAAATATCTTTTTTATTGCGCGCGTCGAGAGATTTTTTTGAAAGCCTAAAATATTTAACCTTTCTCTCGTCAACTCTTGCTTTTTTGCACGCCTTTATAAAGACCGCTCTGTCGTCTTCATACGGTCTTATTTTTATATCCGAAACTTTTATCATAAAATACTATTTGAAACCGCAAGCGCAGAGCAGAACGCCCAATTGAGATTATATCCACCGCAATCACCGTCAACGTCTAACACTTCGCCGGTTGCGTATAATCCGCTTGCAAACTTACTTTCTAAAGTCAATGGGTTAAAATCTTGAACGCAAATTCCGCCCTTGGTTACTTGCGCCACGTCAAAGCCCATAGTTCCGCTAATTTCAATCTTGTAATTTTTAACGGCGTCAACAACCTTAGATACGTCGAATTTAGTTATAGGGTTTTGCAAATTACCCACGCTTTCGTTGCGAAGTAAACTTTGAGAAATTTTCAAGTTCATAATTCCGGAAAGTAAATACTCGCCGTTAAGATAAGAACAGTTATTTTGTTTTTCAATAAGTAAGCGAGTAAGTTCTTCACGAGTCAGTTCAGGGCAAAAATCAATTTCAATAACCCCACCCTTTATCCCTGTGAGATAAGAAGAGAGATAAAACGCAACGTTGCCACTTAAACCGTAATCGGTAAACAACAAGTCGCCCTGAGTTTTAGAAACAACCTTTCCGTTAACCACCGCTTTGGCGTCAACTTTTTGTTTAAGACCTTTAAGACCTTTTATCCTTAATAAGTCCTTGACCTTTAACTGAACGATAGACGGATAAAGATTAGTCAACTTGTGATTAAACTCGGTAAGCAAGGAATAAGACGACCCGTCCGTCCCCAAATGTTTTTGGCATTTTCCACCGACGGAAACTATTACGTTTTCGCCGTAAAACTCCCTTCCGTTTTCATCAAAAACTGTGAAAATTTTATCATATTTTTTCACACGATTTACACTTGTTGAAGTAAGTGTTTTTACCCCGATGCTTTCCAGCTTAAACCGCATTGCGTCAAGCACGGAAGACGCTTGCTTTGATAGGGGGAAAACCTTACCGTCTTCAACTGAAAACGGAACGCCGATAGAGTTGAAAAACTTTGGAACTTTATTTGAATACTCAGCTATAATTTGATTAAAATAACCGTCGTTTTGGCTATGATAATGATTATAATCATTATCCACGTTAGAAAGATTGCATCTACCGTTGCCCGTTGAAAGCAATTTTTTGCCAACCCTATCAAGTTTTTCAAGAAGGAGTATTCTATCTCCACCAAACTTGTTAGCAAGGTTTATAGAAAGCATTAAACCAGATGCTCCACCACCTATTATTATCGCTTTGAACGGACGTTGATTTTCCCTATTCATTCCCTATTTCTCCTTTATCGTTCCTATTTTAACATTTTCACAAAATTTTTGCAATATATCCATTGACTATTTTTGAAAAAAGTATTATATTTATTATAGAGAATAAAAGTCGAAGGCTTTTTATACCATATTTATTAGAAGGTGTTATTATGTTTGAAAAAATCGGGCAATTTTTCGTTATGCTTTATAACGACTTTTTCTACCTAATATTGATAGTAGTGCTAGCCTTAGCTGTGGCGGTAGTGCTTCTTATCTTGCGCCATATTAGAAATAGTGAAGAAGAAAAACTTCAACAACAAGAAGATTTTAAGCAACAGTCAATCGAGTCTTTAACTTCTGAAGAGATTGATAATATTTCTAACAACTCAGCAGACCCTGAAGAAGTTAAACAATATCTTGAAACGGAAATTGACCAAGCCAAAAAGACCAAGAAAAAGAAAACTGAAACTGAATCTAGCAAAAAGAAACCTACTCTTGGCATTAAAAAACCTCGTTCTAAAAATCAACCTTCTGTTGATGAAACTGCCGTAACGGCGGAAGCCCCAACTCAAAACAATGAAGATTCAACCGTTAAAAAGCAATACACGGGCAAATGGAAAATCGTTGAAGACGAAGAAGGGTTTTATGCGATACTCACCGCATCTAACGGTGGCGCTTTATTAAAAACGGAAAAATATAAGTCGATTTCAAACGTTAGAAACGGCATTGAAACGGTTAAGAAGAATATTGAAATGGGCAACTTTGCAATTAGCGTTGATAAAGACGGCCGTTATAGATATAAACTTTTCAATTCTTCAAACAGGCTTATTTGCGTGAGTGACACTTATTCTAGTAAGGCAAAATGCGAACGCGGTATTGAATCTGTTAAAAGATTTTCTCAAACTGCAATGGTAATAATTGAAGATAAATAATTTAATCGCCGAGCAACGAACTTGCTCGGCGTAATTTTTTTGTATAAATTTTTATTTAGTTGGCAAACATAAAAGCAAAGGAGATTTTTATGTTTGAAATTTGTTTAATTTTTAGCGGTGTTGCACTTTTTCTAAACGGCTTTTTACCACTCATTAAAAAAGACGATAACGGCGAAACGATTGTTATGAACGTTATCTCAGGTATCGTTATTGCGTTAATTTCTATTTACGGTATATTCGTAATTATAGAGCCTACTAACTACCTTAAAATTATGGCGTTGATGCTACTTGCGTTTTTGCATTTATATATCTCTGCATCACACATTTTCAATCTTCACACGGAAAGTTTAGGTTGGTTCTCCGCCCTTATATTCCTTATATATATAGGTCTTGGCATTTACTTTATCTCAAACCAAGTAAATATGCTCGGCTGGGCGTTTATCATTTGGTCGATAGTCTTTCTTTGTTACTTTATTTCAAGGGGACTTAACGCCTGCAAAACAATTAGCAACTTTATAATAATGCTCGAAGGCTTAATACCATTTACCCTACTTGGAATTATGATTTTATTAGGAATAACTGCGTTATAAAATTAACAAAAAACCACGATTACAAAGCAAAGTAATCGTGGTTTTTAATAATCTTTTCTTCCGCATAAAAAATCTGCGGTGTGCTTTTTATTATGGTTTTAATTTTTCAACTTCTTCTATAAAGTCATAACGGTAAGCATCGCTAGGCATTGAGAAAGAGCCCCTTGGAGAAAAACCTACGCTACCAACCGAAACTCCGTCAGGCGCGCAAGAACGCTTAAACTGTTGAGCGATAAATCTGTTATAGAAGTTTTTGAGCCACCTAATTAGCGTTTCGTTATCATATTCGCCAGCAAACACCTTCTTTGCGATAAAGTATATCTTTTCAGGGCTTGCATTTCTTTTTAACGCGTGATAAATATAAAAATCATGCAAGGTGTACGGCCCTACTAAATCTTCCGTTTTTTGAACAATTTCGCCTTCTTTTGGCGGAATAAGTTCGGGAGATACGGGCGTATCTAAAATATCACTAAGCGTACTCTTTAATAAGCCGTTACTTCTTTGGCGCTCGTAACCAACCAAATATCTAAGCAAGGTTTTTGGAATTGACGCGTTCACCCCGTACATACTCATGTGGTCGCCGTTATAAGTTGCCCAACCAAGAGCAAGTTCGGATAAATCGCCCGTGCCTATAACCAAACCACCCGTTCTATTTGCATAGTCCATTAAAACTTGCGTTCTCTCTCTTGCTTGGCTATTTTCAAACGTAACGTCGGTTACCGTCTTATCGTGACCTATATCTTCAAAATGCGAAAGCACGGAGTTTTTAATATTTATCTCTTTTAACGTAACGCCGAGCGCGTTTGATAAATCTACCGCGTTGTTTTTTGTTCTTGAAGTCGTTCCAAAGCACGGCATAGTGATTGCTATAACGTCTTTAACGTCGCGCCTTAAAAGCTTCATAGCGCGAACGGCTACTATTAGAGCAAGCGTGCTATCAAGCCCGCCAGACACACCTAACACGACAGTTTTTGCATTGACGTGCTGTATTCTTCTCTTTAATGCGTTTGCTTGAATATCTAATAAAAGTTCCGCTCTCTCGCCACCGTCGTTTTCAGGAACGAAGGGGAATTTTTTGAACTTTCTATCCAAGTTAAACTTTGAAAACTCATAATTAAACTCAACGGCACTATTGAAACCGCTAACGTTTTTATTTTTAGATTTTTGGCTTGCAATATACTCTACGTCTATATCCGTATATAAAAGCCCGTTAGCAAAAGGCTTGCTCTTTTCAAGAATTTTACCGTCTTCTAAAATATAATTTCTACCGCTATAAACGTAATCGGTAGTAGACTCACCGTAGCCCGCGCTAGATAAAACTACGCCCACACTATAAAGTTTAGAGTAAGTTGAAAGCATAGCGCTAACGTTCTTTTCTACGCCTACAAGTTCTGGAATAGAAGATAAAACTACCGCTATATTAACCTTTGAAAACTTATCGACAACCAAACCGCTACTTAAATCCCCGTCGAAAGATACGGAAAAAGTAAAGTTATTGCCACCGCTGAAACAAACGCTACCAAAAGTAACTACTTGATTAGCGTATTCTATCTCACAACTATCGTAAAAAGAAGAAAAATATCCGTCGCTTGCGTTATTATCGGGAACAATACCTAAAATTTTTCCGCGATAAATTATAACGGCGGTAGAATATAATTTCCCACCCCATAAAATAGGCGCGCCAATTATTGAAACGACGTCTAAACGGTTAGTTTCACTTAAAATTTTAATTATAGCCGTTTCACAGTTTTTAATAAGCGTTGGCTGATAAAACATTTCTCCAAGCGTGCTACCCGTTAACGAAAGCCTTGGAAAACTCAATAAATTTATCCCCTTTTTATCGGCGCATTTAATCTCGTGAACAAAAAGGTCGGCGTTCTTACTTGGACTACCAAGATAAATTTCCGGCGATATAGCGCCACACTTTATAAACCCATAATTTTCAACCGCTAAACTACTCGGCGCTAAGTCGGTTTTAGATATTGATAACGCGCTAAGCAATTTTTCAATGGTTTGATGTTTTACGCTCTTTGTTTGCCCTGCAAGAATTTTATTTATCGTGCCAAGCGGAATATTTGCCATTTGTGAAAGTTGACTGTTGGTAATTTTTTTCTCATTTTTTACCATTTTTACCATATTTAATAATTCAATAGTGTTGTTTATCATAATTCACCCTATTTTATTTTACCGTTTTTTATAATATTTGTAAAGCGTTTAGATAAAATTTTTTAATAAACAAATAAAAAAATGTTTTACTTAAAGTTGATTTTTTTAACAATATTTGTTAAAATATATAAAGTTACTTATTTATTTAGTTTTGGCTAAGGAGAAATTATGGAAAAAACACAGAAAAAAGGTGGGTTTGCTAGCGGAATAGGTTTCGTTCTTGCAGCGGCAGGCTCGGCAATTGGGCTTGGCAATCTTTGGGGCTTCCCGTACAAGACGGCGGACAATGGTGGCGCCGCTTTCGTATTCTTATATATAGCGTGCGTTATTTTTATCGGCATAACCATTATGATTTGCGAAATCTTTTTGGGAAGACGTTCTCAATCAAACCCCATAACCGCTTTTAAGAAAATTAACAAAAATATCGGTTGGTTTGGCTTACTTGCAATTATAGTTCCGCTCGTTATAACCTTTTACTATTCAGTTCTCGGCGGTTACACGGTTAAGTTTGCAGTAAACTCTTTCTGGGGTAATGACGGCAATCTTGCAAACTTTGCAGGAACGCCTTGGCAAGTAATACTCTTTTCCGCAATTTTTATCGGCTTTGCGCTCATCGTCGTTATGGCGGGCGTTAAAGGCGGTATCGAAAAGGCGTCGAAGATTTTAATGCCTGCGTTATTCGTTCTTTTAATATTAGTAGTTATCTTCGTTTTATGCCTTGGCGAAGGCGTTGCGGAAGGTCTTAAATTCTATTTAGTTCCAGACTTTTCTAAAATAACCGGCAAAAGCATACTCGCCGCAATGGGTCAGGCGTTCTACTCGTTATCACTCGGTATGGGCGCTATGATAGTTTACGGCTCGTATACGGGAAAAGAAATCAATATCGTAAAATCAACGGGTATGATTTGCATATTCGATACACTAATTGCTCTTCTTGCAGGTATGGCTATCTTCCCGGCAGTATTCCACTTTGCAAGCGTTGAAGGTATTTCTCACACCGAATTAAAACTTGACGGTATTATGCTTATGTTTAGCACTTTACCTAAGGTTTTTGAAAGCATTGGTTTCTTTGGCAATATCATTGAGTTTTTCTTCTTTGCAATGGTTATTATTGCAGCGGTAACTTCGGTTATCTCAATAATGGAAGTATCTTGCCAATTCGTTATACAAAAGTTCAAGATTAAAAGAAAAATTGCAACCGCTATCGTTGCGGGTTTAACTTTCTTAATGTCAATCCCCATCGGGTTATCTTTAGGAAATCTTCTTAACGGAATTGATAAATTAACTGTTTTCGGGCTTGACTTTTTATCTTTCTTAGATTTAGTTACCAACACCGTTTTAATGCCTATATGCGCATTATTCTCTTGTTTAGCAGTTGGTTGGTTTATTAAGCCAAAGCAAGCGATTTTAGAACTTGAACAAGACGATAACAAATTCGGAATATTCAAAACACCACTTGCTATAATGATGAAATTCATCGTTCCCGCGCTTATCTTGATTATTGAATTTTTCGGAATTAAAGACCTTATCTTCCCAGGTAACGTATTTAGCGCAAACGGTCTTGGCGTAGCGCTCGTATCGCTCGCTATCGTAGCAATAGTAATTGCCGTTTACTTTATATTCCTTAAAAAATCGGAAACCGGCACTAACCTTGACGAAATAGACTAAAATTAAAAAGGTTGCAAAAAATTGCAACCTTTTATTTATTCTATTAAATTGTACTCAGCGTTTTCCACTTTTCCTATTTATCACTTACTTGCGAATTTCGCCTAATTTAGTGGATACTTGCTACTTGATAAAAATAAAGTAGTTCATTGGTCTGCCCCTTATAAATTATTTCTTAATCTTGATCCTCAAAATTTCGGTGTGGTACATATCTAAAACCTCCTATTAAGAAAGTGAATCTTCTTAGTACATCGGTTTTTACCTCCCTCTTTGTACTTTCATTATAAATTACAATCGTACCCTAGTCAATACAATTTTTGAAAATTTTACCCTACTTTATTTTCAAAAAACACCTTTACAACGAGCATTTTTTATGTTATCATTAAAGAGTGGGACGGATAAAACCGTCCTTTTTTTATTTAGGCTCTATCACTATTTATAGTTAATTTTATATGATATTAAATTTATAAAGGCTATGCTTTGCATAGCCTTTTTTTACGCTTTTTCAAAATCTTTTACCGCGCGTTCAGTTCCGTAATAAACTAAAACGCCGTGAACGGCTTTTTGTTGATACCTACTATCGTTCCACGATTCATAGTATTCAACCGCCAAATCTTCGCTTTCAAACCAAATAGCCATCAACCCAGCATAACCCTCGTCATCTTTCATATAAGCGGTTATAGCATAAATTGCGCCGTCCGGCAAGGACGCCTCGGTTATCTCGTAACCCGCAGTTTCAAGTTTTAATACCGCCTCTTCCTTTGTTGCGGGAATCTGTTTAGGTTCATCACAACCAACCGAAAATAAAACCGACGCTATAATCAATAACGTTACAAATAAAAATCTCAATGCTTTCATAACAGTAATTTTATATTGAAATGATTTTTTTGTCAAGTAAAAGGCTACGAACGCATCGTAGCCTTAATTTTACTTTTAATCTTCAAAATCTTCTATCGCGTCTGCTGTGCCAAAATACACGCATTTGCCGTTTCTCTTAATGAGTTCGTTTTCGTCTTCTTCAAAGTTTTCCATAAACTTTTTAGCATCTTCAACAGTTTCAAACCAAACAGCGGTTAATGATTCCATCTCAAAACCTTCTATATCGGTTGCCAAAATACCTTCAACAATGCCTTCGGCGTTAATTGGAGCGGAAATTACGGAATATCCTTCTTCCTTCATCTTCTTAGTAGCACTTTCAGCATTATTTGGAACGCACGCAACAAAAAGCACCATAGTGAGTAATAAAACAACACAAGTAGTTAAAGCCTTAATAAATTTTTTCATAATATTACCTCCTATATTAAATTATATTTTACTATTAAAAAATTGTCAATGCAAATTTGAAAATTTGAAAGTTTAGCATAAAAAAAGGATTGCAATAATGCAATCCTTTACTTGATTTTTAAGCTTTGAAATCAGCAATCGCTTCTTCAGTACCAACGATTAATTCTAAACCGTTAAGTTCAATTTTAATTTGGTTTTTGTCAACGTTATCTTTGTATAAAACCTTGAGATATTCGTAAGCTTCAGTAGCAGATGCTACGTTAGTAAACCAAGCAACTTGAATATCGTAATCACCTGAATTGCCTTTCTTTTTAGCCTTAACAGCGCCAGCCATACCTTTCTTATATGCGTAAGCATTGTATTCTTTTGCAGTTAACTTATCTTTGTATGAATCAACTTTAGCGTTAATATTTTCTAAACCCTTATAAGTTGAAACGGCATTTTCAGTACCAACGTAAACGAAATGACCTTGTTTTTCAAATAATTTATTCTTGTTAAGATTTTTATTCTTTGAATAATAGTTAGCAGCGAAAAGTAAATCTTCAAAGTAATAAACGTCAATTTTGTCTTCGCCCTTAGTAGCAGTGTACTTAGAAGTAACTTCAGCAGTTTTTTCAGCAGCAGTTAAGTTAACGTCACTAACCGTATAACTAGCAGCTTCCATAACTTGCTTACCAGCGTCAATAGTAGCAGGGATTTCATGCTCGAATAATTTAATAGACTCTTCAGTTCCTAAATAAACTACTGCGCCATCTCTTTTAAGAATAAGATTACCTTGAACTTTCTTTGCTTCTATTTCGCCAAGTTCAGCATCTTTTTCAGATGCGTACCAGTCACCTGACACCCAGTCAGTATAGAAAGTTTTTTCTTTGCCTGCATACTTAAAACTAAGGTCGCACTTAGCAGTAACTATACTTACTCTTGCGTTAGGATCGTATTCAACAACTGAACTATAACCAGCGTTAGCAAGTTTTTCTTGCATTTCGTTAGCTTCTGGACAAGCAGTACCATCTAAACCTTCACCACAAGCAGTCATCATAACCGCAATAAGCACGGTGGAAATAACGAGTGATAAGATCTTAGCAATCTTTTTCATAAATAACATTCTCCTTAAAAAACCAATATAGGTCCACTGTGATTGTAATTATAACACTTGCCTACTACAAAGTCAAGGGAAAATAATAATATTATTTACGATTTTATCTATTTTTCACGATAATTGCTTAATTTTACAAATCTATTGACAATAAAAAAAATCTTCACGTTCAAATAAAAAAATAAATATTGATTTTATAGTGAAAAAGATATACAAAAATTAAAAAATATGTTAAAATAACTTACGAAAAGTTTTTTGAACGCAGGAATTTTGCAAAAATACAAAGAACAAAGCATAACGCCAATTTGAAACCTGTTTAAGTTGTTAGTTACAAGTTAGGCGAGGCGTTTGTGTTTTTGCGAAAGGGAGCGACCTTGTCGGTCGCAGGAATTTTGCAAAAATACAAAGAACAAAGCATAACGCCGTAAATAACAAGTTAAAAAAAAATGGAAGCGTATCGAAGAGGTCATAACGGCCCTGACTCGAAATCAGGTATACGGCAACGTATCGTGGGTTCGAATCCCACCGCTTCCGCCAACATAAAAAACCACCAATCACGGTGGTTTTTTTGTTGCATAGGTGTAGATGAGAACCCACAGGTTCGGCCGTCATTTGACGGACTTTCTTTGATGGACTAAGGTCAGCCAGGGTTCCCTTCTTTAGTAGGGTGTGGCTGTATCTCGCCGTCTCCGCCAAACAAAAAAAGGTGGGATTTGAATAGGGAACTAGCAAACTTGTTTGCGTATGCCGTAGGCAAAAACAATACAGTGTACTGTTTTGTGGGTATGGTCGCCACAAAGCGAAAATCCCCCCTTTTTCACCAAATCAAGAGAGTACTGAAAGTTCAGCGTTCTTTTAAATTAATCTTTTTTTAATCTATTAAGTTTTTCCATAAGGAAAGCATCAGGATTAATACCTTGGCTTTTTAGCCAAGCATCAAAACGTTTTTTTGTTGGCAATAATTGTTCCTTATATTCTGCAAAATCTTCAATTAGCAAATCTAATTCCCTTAGACTAAATTTAGGCATAGCATTTCTTTTTTCAAATTTATAGTTATCATTTATTCCAAAATTATTCAATCTTTCCCAGTATATTTTTGATTCTTCATCCCACAGTTCTAAATAACATTTTCCGGTTGATTCATTTTTAACAAAATTCACAGATAAAGAATATATCAGCCTGTTTAATCTTTTGAAATTATCGTAATAAGTAAAAGAATTATCATCACTCGTTTCTCTTCCATAAATTATGTAATCAAGGGAAGTATTAAATATTTCCGCTAAACAAATCAAATTATCAATTTTAGGCAAAAACTCTCCTTTTTCATAACGCCTAATGCTTTTTTCATCAATATCAACGTAATGTTCGTTTTGAAGTATTTCTAATAAATCGCCAATTGTTAATTTACTCTTTTTTCTTAATTCTTTTAATCTTTTACCTACATTTTGCTTAAATTGTTCATCAACTACCATAATATTCTCCTTTCTTTTTATTGTATCAAAAGTGGACAATTTTGTCCACCAAATTTACTTACAGCGCCCTTTTTTTTTACGAGCAAAAGGTTGATAATAAAATAAAAAATAGGAGGAATAATATGCCAACAAAAAAAGGTGCTGGAGGGCGCCAACAAAACTATAATCCAAATACAGGCAGGTACGAAAAAGTTGATTATGCAAAACTTTATTACACGCCACCAACAAGGAAAGAAAAAGCAGAACGACTAAGGAAACTGAAACGAGAACACTTATTTAGCCGAGCAAAACATAGTAAAGATGAATATTTATTTGAAGTTTTTTGTGAAATTGAAAACACTTTACCTTATCACGTAGAATTTGTAAACGAAAAAAAATTTGATCCGTTTATAAATGACATTAGAGAATTTGACATTATCACAAAGAAATGTATAATAGAAATAAAAGGTAAAAACGCAAAGAAAAGCCTTAAACAATTTTTACAACAAAAGCGGTACGCAGAATACAAACATAAACAGCATATAGTTTTTTCACCCCAAATACCCACAATGGCAAAAATTGAATATGAAAAACACGGCATAAGAATAGTTAAAGATTATAAAAGTTTAATAAATACGATAAAGGAGTTTGAGTAATGAGAGATTTTTATTTTTTCACGAGTAAAAAAATAACTGCTGAAGATTGCTTTGAAGCATTAAGTAAAGAAATTAAGCACGTAGAAATGAACGGTTCAAATAGTATTTGGATAAACGTTAAATCAAGGTCATTTATTTGGTTTAATAACGAAACATACGATGACTTCTTCTTTGAATCTCCAGACACAAAAGAAGAATTTAAAAGAAAAATACCTATCGAAAACCCCTATATAACAGATTTTGAAACTCATCGCTCTGTAGACTTAAAAAGAGTTATTAAAGTTTTAATGAAACTTTACCCAGAACTATATATTGACGATGATGGAGATTTTACAGCTTCAGCACAAGAATATTTAGATAAAGAATTTGATTTTTAAGCACTTTTACGTTTCACACGCTCCGCCAAACAAAAAAAGGCTACCTATTTGGTGGCTTTTTTTGTTGTTAGACAAGAGATAAGAACTCGCTAAGTTCGGCCGTCATTTGACGGACTTTCTTTGACGGACTAAGGTCTGCCAGGGTGTCCCTATTTATAGGGTGTGGCAGTATCCCACCGCTTCCGCCAACATAAAAAACCACCAATCACGGTGGTTTTTTTGTTGCAAGGTGTAGATGAGAACCCACGGGTTCGGCGCTTGACTATAAGTTTTTACAAAACTTGCAATCGACAAAATCTATGTTATAATAGAATAAATAGCAAAACTTTAGTATAGGAGAATTATGGCTAAATTTCTTTGTAGAACAATAGGCAATTCAAACCCAAAAGGTAAACCAAGAGTTTATTTTACTTGCCACCCCGACGATTTTTCTCGTTGTTTTGATAAAATTTGTGAAGATATATTCAAAACGCACGACTGCGCTATATATTACACAGAAGATTACACTCAACCAATTTCAAGCGAATATATTGAGAGCGACCTTGGACAAATAAACTTGTTCATAGTTCCTATAACATTCAAATTGCTTTATGAAGAAAACCGCGCAATGACAACGGACGTTAGTTACGCAAAGGATAAATGTATTCCAATACTTCCGTTTATGATTGAAAGCGGTATAGACAAAATCTACTCGCTCCCCGAAAATTTTGGAAATAGGCAATACTTGAACCCTTTTAGCAACGATTTAACGGAAATTAGCTACGAACAGAAATTAAAAAAAGCACTTGACTCTTTACTTATTGGAGAGGAACTTGCAAAGCGAGTTCGCGCAGCGTTTGACGCGTACATATTTTTAAGTTACCGCAAAAAAGACAGAAACCATGCCAACCAACTTATGAAATTAATTCACAAATCTCCTAGATGCCGTGACATTGCAATTTGGTACGACGAGTTTTTAACGCCGGGCGAAAACTTTGATGAAAATATAAGAAAAGCTATGGAAAAAAGCCATCTTTTTACCCTGCTCGTAACACCTAATATCCTTGAGGAAATCAACGGAAAACCCAACTTTGTTATGGGTGTTGAATACCCAGAAGCATATAAAATGGGCAAGGCTATTCTCCCTGCTGAAATGCAAAAAACAAACAAGGACGAACTTGAAAAAAAATTCAAAGGCGTATCTTCTTGCATTAATCCTCACGACGAGAAACGGTTTGACCAAACGCTCGTTTCTTTATTAAAGAGCGTTGCTATGACTGAAAACAACGACGCTGAACACAACTTCCTTATAGGTATCGCCTATCTTGAAGGCATTGACGTTGAAGTTGACGTTGCTCGTGCAATTGAACTTATAACTTCTTCCGCAAACGCAGGATTAGTTGAGGCAATGGAAGAACTCAGCGATATATACCTTGAAGGAAAAGCTGTTAAGATTAACTACCAAGAATCATTAAAGTGGGCTATAAAAGCCTACGAGCACAACCTTAAAACCCTTGGAGAAGAACACGTTGAAACTTTAGTTTCAATGAATAACGTTGCCACTTCTTATTCTCGTTGTGGAGACTATAAAAAAGACTTGGAAATTAGCATAAAATCATACGACTTGCACGTTAAGACCCTTGGAGAAGAACATCCTAACACTCTTAATTCGCTTAGCAATCTCGCATCTTCTTATTCTCACTGTGGCGAATATAAAAAAGCATTAATGATTAATGAAAAGTTACATAACTTACGCATTAAATTTTTTGGAGAAGAACATCCAGAAACTTTAACTTCACTCAATAATCTCGCTTTTTATTATTCTAAAATTGGCGATTATAAAAAGGCGTTAGGCCTCGATATAAAAGCATATGCGTTGCGCGCTAAAATTCTAGGGGAAGAACATCCTGACACGCTCGTTTCGCTTAATAATCTTGCCACTTCTTATTCTTATTGCGGAGATTATAAAAAAGACTTAGAACTTAGCGAAAAAGCATATACGTTGCGCGCTAAAATTCTAGGGGAAGAACATCCTGACACGCTTAATTCACTTAACAATCTCGCCTCGTCTTGCTATTATTGCGGAAATTACAAAAAGGCTTTAGAACTTGGCGAGAAAGCATACGTCGCTTACGCTAAATCCCTTGGAGAAGAACACCCCTTAACTTTAACTTCTCTTAACAATCTCATTACCTTCAACTTGTATTGTGAAAAGAACATAAAAGCATTAGAACTTAGCAAAAAAGCATATGCCTTACACGAAAAAGTTCTTGGAGAAAATCATCCTGATACGCTCGTTTCACTTAACAATCTCGCTACTTCTTATCTAGACTGTAATGAATATGAAAAGGCGTTAGAATACAACGAAAAAACGTATTGTTTGAGCATTAAAATTTTTGGAGAAGAACACCCTAAAACACTAATCATATTAAATAACCTTGCCAACTGTTATTCAAACTGTAAAGAATACGAAAAAGCATTGGAATATAGCGAAAAAGCATATAATTTAAGCGTTAAAATTTTTAGAGAAGACCATCCTAGTATTATACCCCCTTTAACCAACCTTGCTTCAACTTACTCGAACTGTAAAGATTATAAAAAGTCGGTGGAACTTTACGAAAAAGCATATAGCTTATGCGTCAAAGCACTTGGAGAAGATCACCCGAATACTCTTACCATACTCAATAATCTCGCTAGTTCTTATTCTCGCTTAAATGAGTACAAAAAAACTTTAGAACTTAATAAAAAGGCTTATCCTTTGTACGTTAAGACACATGGAGAAAAACACTGCGAATCCATAACTTCTCTTGGCAACCTTGCAACTTCTTACTCGAATTGCGGGCAGTTTGAAGAGGCAATAAAATATTGCAAAAAATTATACGATTTAAGAGTGGAAATTTTGGGCGAAAAACACGCAAGCACTATTATAACTTTAAGTGATTTGGCTTATTATCACTTAAAACTCAAGGATACTAAGCACGCAATAGTTCTATATAAAAAGGCATACGCTCTTTCTAAAAAAATCAACGGAAAGAAACACGTCACTACGCTCGATATTAAAAACGCGCTAATAAAAGCGAAAAAAACTAAATGATAAACGTGAAAATACTATTGATTTTATTTTTTTATTGAGATATACTAATTATATATTTTATTTGGAGATATTTTATGAAAGCAATTCTTGAAAAGAAAGGTTTTATTTGCGATATGGACGGCGTTATCTATCACGGCAACCAGATTTTAGACGGCGTTAAAGAATTCGTAACTTGGATGCTTGATAACGATAAAAAGTTCGTATTTTTAACAAACAGCCCAGAACGCACTCCCCACGAACTCAGTATGAAACTTGAACGCATGGGGCTTAAAGTTTCGCCGGAACATTTTTACACTAGCGCGCTCGCTACCGCAGAGTTTTTGAGCGACCAAATGGAAAATTCAACGGCGTACGTCATCGGCGAAGCGGCTCTTTCAAAAGCGCTCTACGATAAAAAAATATATATGAACGACGTTAATCCCGATTACGTTGTAATCGGCGAAACGAGAACTTACAATTTTGAAAAGATTGAAAAGGCAATAGAACTCGTTAACAAAGGCGCTAAACTCATCGGCGCTAATCCGGATACCGTTGGGGTTACCGAAAAAGGCATTATGCCCGCAACCGGTTCACTTATTGCACCTATTGAAATTGCAACGGGCAAAAAGGCTTACTTCGTTGGAAAACCAAACCCGTTAATGCTCCGCCACGGATTGAGAGTTCTTGACTGTCATAGCGCGGATATCGCATTTATTGGCGACAGAATGGATACGGATATTATTGCTGGTATTGAGTCTAATATAGACACAGTTTTAGTTTTAACGGGAGTAACGAAAAAATCGGATATAGATTTATTCCCATACCGTCCTAAATACGTTTTAGATAGCGTTGGCGACATTATAAACTATAAGAAGTAAATCTTTTGCTAATCGCAAAATCTTTTGCAAAACTAATGTTTTGCTCTAAAAACTTGCGTTTTTATACTTCATGTTTGAAATATTGCGAAGTTGTAAATCTTTGCAAGCAAATTTCCAACTTCTTATATTATAATCTATAAGAAGTAAATCTTTTGCTAATCGCAAAATCTTTTGCAAAACTAATGTTTTGCTCTAAAAACTTGCGTTTTTATACTTCAAGTTTGAAATATTGCGAAGTTGTAAATCTTTGCAAGCAAATTTCCAACTTCTTATATTATAAAATCAATGTAATAAAGGAATCGATTATGAATTACGACTTAAAAGTAGGATTTGGAAGAATTGACATTACTCCCCCACTCGGCATTGACCTTCTCGGTTATTATCACAGGCGTTTAGCAGACGGCGTTTTAGATAACCTTGAAGCAAACGCCCTCGCCATTAGAAAAAACGACGTAACAACTTTATTAGTTGCAATAGATAACGCTTGCCCTGCAAAATATTTTATGGACGAGTGCAAGTCTAGAATTAAACTTTCAACGGGCGTTAAAGAAAGCAATATCTATATTCACGCAACACACACTCACACGGGTCCTAAAGTTGCATCAAAAATGGATTCGGATAAACAATACCTTACTAGCCAAGAAGAACTTTACGAGCAAGTGCTTATTTGCAAGATAGCCGACGCTTGTAAACTTGCTATCGACGATTTAGCACCCGCTAAACTCGGCTATGGCAAAGGAAAGGCTGAAAGAGTTGCGTTTAACCGCCGTTACCTTATGAAAGACGGCACTACTCAAACAAACCCCGGCGTAAACAATCCAAACATTGAAAAGGCAATCGGCGTTGTTGACGAAGAAGTAAGCGTTTTAAGGTTTTTGCGTGAAGACGGAAAGAGTTACGTTCTAGGCGAATTTGGCAACCACCCAGACGTTGTTGGTGGAAACAAAATTTCGGGCGACTGGCCTACTCTTACCCGCTCGGTTTTTGAAAAGGCAATCGAAAATAGCAAATGTATATTCTTCAACGGACCGCAAGGCGACCTTAACCACGTTAACGTTTTCCCAGAAAAAGGCGATATGAACGGAATGTTTATCGACTTCGACAACGTTTCAAGGGGTTATTCTCACGCTAAACACATAGCAAACGTAGTTGCAAGCGGTATGATGAACGCGTTTGAAAAAGTAAACTTTATTGACGTTGACGAAATTAAATGTATTCAAAAAACTATTGAAGTCAAGTCTAATATGCCTCTCCCTGAAGAAATGGAACAAGCGTATTACATACAAAAAATGCACAAGGAAGGAAAAGATAGCGAACTTCCTTACAAAGGAATGATGCTTACAACTATGGTAGCGGATTCCGCAAGAAAAATTAAACTTGAACACGGCCCTGAAACTTTCCCACTTTTAATGAGCGGATTAAAACTCGGCAAAGTTGCCATCGTGGGTTTCCCCGGCGAGCCGTTCTGCAAAATCGGCGTTGAAACCAAAAAATACGACGGATTTGATATGGTTATCCCCTTCTGCTTAACTAACGAGTGCGCGGGATACTTCCCTATGCAAGATAGTTATGATGAAGGCGGTTACGAATCAAAAACTTCTTCATTTAAGGCAGGCGTAGGCGAAAGGCTTATTGAAGAAGCCCACAAACTTTTAGATGAATTGAAATGAGAAACGAAGAAATCTTTATTGCGATTGACAACTTAAAAGAAGAATACCTTAATTTTTTAATTGACTTAACTAAAATTGAAAGCCCCACTTCCTATAAAAAGGGAGTTGACGACGCTTGCAATTTGGTTATTCAAAAAGCACTAAAAAAGGGGTGGGCAGTTGAAGTCTTAAACGAAAAAAGCGTTGGAAATCCCGTTTGCATAACGATGAACGGACACTTAAACTCTAAACCTATAATATTATCAGGGCATATGGATACCGTTCACCCGATAGGAACTATAAAAACTAGCCCCGTTAAAATTGACGGGGATAAACTTTACGGCCCCGGCGTTTACGACTGTAAAGGTGGAATAATCGCAGGTTTTATGGTTATGGACGCCCTTGAAAAAATAGGTTTTAACTCTCGCCCTATCAAACTCGTAATTCAAACGGACGAAGAAAACAGTAGCATTTTAAGCGATAAGCGAACCGTTAAATTTATGGCGGAAAAATCTAAAGACGCTTTGGCGTTTTTCAATTTAGAACCATACGTTAAAGGGTTTGTTTCAACGGCGAGAAAAGGAATTATCCGTTACGAGTTCACCGTAAAAGGAATTTCCGCTCACTCGGCTAACTGCCCTGACGGCGTTAGCGCCTTAACCGAAGCGTGCCACAAAATTATTGAACTTGAAAAGTTAAAGGATAAAGACGGCATTACTTGTAACGTTGGAATAATAAACGGTGGAACGGTTGCAAATACAGTTCCCGACACTTGCACCTTCGTTGCAGACGTTAGGTTTGCAAGCAAAGAGCAACTTGATTACGTTGAAAATCTCGTTAATAAAATCTGCAATAATTCAACGGTTGCTGGAGCAACGGCAACGGTTAAACAAGTAAGTTTTAGAACTAGCATGGAAGAAAACGAGCAAAATCTCAATCTTTTAAGCAAAGTAAACGAAATATTACAGCGTAACGGATTTGAAAAACTTACTGCTAGGCGTGGTGCTGGCGGATCAGACGCCGCAGATATGACGGCTTATGGAATAACAACCCTAGATAGCCTTGGGGTATCTGGGAAAAACATGCACTCTCCTGATGAATACGCGCTTATTTCAAGTTTTGTAAACTGCGCAAAAATGCTCGCCGTAATTACGTTAGAACTATAATCAAAAAGCCAACCTAATGGTTGGCTTTTATCTATTCTTTTTTCTATATTCGATAGGCGTTAAACCATATCTCTTTTTGAAATATTTTATAAAATAAGATGGATTTGAAAAATTGCACCTTTCCGAAATCTCGCTTACCGTAAGTTCTGAAATTTTAAGCCAGTTTTTGCTTTCTTTAAGGCGTAAAGTTAAAACGTAATCCATAACGCCAACACCAACGTGCTTTTTGAAGTTGTGCATAAGCGTGGTCTTATTTATAAAAAATTGCTCGGCAATCTTATCAATTGAAAGGTCTTCTAAAAAATGCCCGTCCAAATACTTTGTGATAACGTTTACAAGTTCGTTACTCCCCCTTTTAGAATTAGGCACGGGGATTTTACTTGCCAAAAATAAAACTTCGTTGATAATTAGCGAAAACAATAAATTTGCGTTATCAATAAAAAGTTTGCCCTTATTTTCGTAATCTTTAACTATTTGCTCGGCGTAATAACACACTCGTTCGCCACCTAAATATACTCTTTGCCCGTCTTCACCGCCGAGCGAGTAATTTTCAAGCCCGATTATATATACCCCAAAGTCATCAGTTAAACTTTCTTCATTGTGAACGGTGTGGGAGTTGATTATAAAAACGTCACCCTTTTTAACTTCAAACCGCTCCCCGTCCGCATTAAAATAGCCTTTGCCTGAAGACACTACCATAATTTCCGTTATGTTATGAGAAACAAAATCTTGCCTTGCGTTTTTTTTAAGTTCAAGATAGGCAACGTAAGCAAGGCGTATACCTAAATTGTTTTGAATATTAAATTCTCTAAACTCGGTTAAGTTAAACATACTTAAATTTTATAACAAAAATTCTCCCAAGTCAATTAAAATGGCATTATTTTGATATAAAAAAGCATTTTTGTTACTTTATTCGAACGCTATATAATTATATAATATAATTAAAGGAAAACTATCCTTGTAACATAAAGTTGAAAAAGGAGAATTAAAAATGGCAAAAAATAGATACGTAGGAGATTATCCCGTAATTGGTATTAGACCGTGTATTGACGGTCGTCGTGGACCTATGATGCTCCGCGAATCACTCGAACCAACCGTATGGGCAATGGCAAACGCCGCTAAAAAATTATTTGAAGAAAATCTTTTCTATTCAAACGGCGAACCCGTAAAAGTAGTTTTAGCGGACACTTGTATTGGTAGAGTTTCAGAGGCTGCTGCTTGTGCAAACAAATTCAAAAAGGAAGGAGTTCAAATTACTTTATCCGTAACTTCTTGCTGGTGCTATGGTTCTGAAACTATGGATATGGACCCTAACACTATAAAAGCAGTTTGGGGCTTTAACGGTACTGAAAGACCGGGCGCAGTATATCTTGCGGCAGTTCTTGCAGGTCACGCTCAAAAAGGTCTTCCTGCATTTGGTATTTACGGTCACGAAGTTCAAGATTTAGATCAAGTTGCCGAAGTTCCTGAAGACGTAAAAGAGAAACTTCTTCGTTTTGGTCGCGCTGCTGTTGCAGTTGCTACAATGCGCGGTAAGTCATATCTTCAAATCGGTTCTCAATGTATGGGTATTGCAGGTTCAATCATCGATCAAGATATGTTAGAAAGTTATTTCGGAATGCGCGTTGAATCTGTTGACGAAGTTGAAATTCTTCGCCGTATGGAAGAAGGCATTTACAATGAAGAAGAATATCAAAAGGCGCTCGCTTGGACTAAAGAACATTGTAAAGAAGGTTGGGACGATAACCCCGATACAGTTCCTTTCTTAGGCAAAGACCACAAAATTAAATTCACTAAAGAAGAAAAGGAAAAACAATGGGAATTTACCGTTAAAATGTACTGCATTATCAAAGATTTAATGGCAGGTAACGAAAATCTTCCCGAGGCTTTCATTGAAGAAAGATCTGGTCACAACGCAATCGCAGGTGGTTTCCAAGGTCAAAGACAATGGACGGATCATTGGCCGAACTGTGACTACCCCGAAGCACTTTTAAGTTCAACCTTTGACTATCAAGGGGCAAGAGAACCATACACTTTAGCAACTGAAAACGACGTGCTTAACGGTATGGGTATGCTTATGATGCGTCTTTTAACTCACCGCGCTCAAATCTTTGCCGACGTTAGAACTTACTGGTCAGGCGAAGCAACTGAAAGAGTTACCGGTTATAAACTCGAAGGAAAAGCTAAAGAATCAGACGGTATTATTCACCTTCTTAACTCTGGCGCAGCGTGTCTTGACGCAAGCGGTGTTTGCACGGATGAAAACGGCAACGCAGTTATGAAAAAATGGTGGGAAGTAACCGAAGAAGATATTAAGAAGATGACTGATGCTACCGTTTGGTGCGAAGCAGGTTTCGATAACTTCCGTGGCGGCGGTTTCTCAAGCCACTTTGATACTTACGCTGAAATGCCCGTTACAATGATTAGACTTAACTTAGTTAAAGGTTTAGGTCCCGTTCTTCAAATTGCTGAAGGTTGGACGGTAAATCTTCCTAAAGAAGTTAACGATAAGTTAATGAAGAGAACTAACCCAACTTGGCCTTGCACTTGGTTTGCTCCACGTTGCGACGGCAAGGAAGGAAGTCCGTTCAGAACTGCTTACGAAGTAATGCAAAACTGGGGCGCAAACCACGGCGCAATTTCTTACGGTCATATTGGTGCAGACCTTATTACGATGTGTTCTATGCTTAGAATCCCCGTTTGCATGCACAACGTACCGGAGCAAGACATTTATCGTCCTGCTTGCTGGAACGCGTTTGGTATGGATAAAGAAGGTCAAGATTATAGAGCTTGCCAAACTTACGGCCCTGTTTTTAAGAAGTAAAAATTTAACTGCCGAGAAATCTCGGCAGTTTTTTTTATTTTCTATTGACCTTTAATTTTTAATATTGTAAAATAAAATATATTTATTTTACGGTGGATTTGCAAAGGTTTTATGGATACTTTTGAATTATTATTTTTAGGAACGAGCGCTAGGAATTACTCTGCAAGGCTTAAAGAGGACTTAAAAGACACGTTTGATAAAGACGTGCGCCGTTCAGCTTGCGCCTTACTTAACGGTTCTATTTTAATCGATTGTGGCTTTCATTGTTTAGACTCGATTAGGATTGCAAAGGTTGATATAACTAAAATTTCAACCTTGTTTTTAACTCATCTTCACGAAGACCATTGCAATTTTGATAAGATTGAATATATCGCTAAGCAAAAATCTAAGCCGTTAGATTTATGGGTTAGATGCGGCGCGGTTATCCCTAAAATTGAAAACGTTAACGTTCACTACCTTAACAAAAACGAACCCGTTGAGTTAGAAGACGGCATAACGGTTACTTCTTATTTAGCAAATCACGATGAAGAAATGTATCCCCAACACCTTGTTTTTGAAAAAAACGGCAAAAAGTTCTTATACGCTTGTGACGGGGCTTGGCTTCTAAAAGAAACTTATTATTCCCTTAAAAACGCAAACCTTGACCTTGCCGTTTTAGACTGCACGGTTGGCGATAGAGTTGGCGATTACCGTATTTGCGAGCACAACTCTATTCCTATGATAAGATTAATGCTCCCATCGTTTAGAACTTGGGGTATTATAAACGATAAAACTAAAGTTTTAGTTTCTCATCTTGCTCAATCACTTCACGCTCCGCACGAAGAAACTGAAAAGATTTTAAGCGAGATAGGCGCAAGCGTAGCCTACGACGGTTTAACCGTAAAGATTTAATTTATTATGTATAATTTTTTTGTTGATGAAACTTCAAAAACTATAGACGGATACTCTATTTCGGGTAAAGACTATAATCATATTAAAAACGTTCTCCGTATGAAAACGGGGGAAGACTTGCTCGTAACCTGTAGCGGTAAAAGCGATCTTTGCTGTATCTGTGATTTTACTAGCGAAGAAGTTTTAGTTAAGATTATAAAGCCTGACTATCAAAGCACCGAACTCCCCGTATCAATTACCCTTTTTCAAGGAATTGCAAAAGGTGAGAAAATGGAACTCATTATTCAAAAAGCGGTTGAACTAGGGGCTTGTGAGATTGTTCCAGTTGAAATGAAAAGGTGCGTTGCAAAGATTGAAAAGAACAAAGTCAAGCAAAAGACCGAAAGGTTTAATCTTATATCTGAGAGCGCGTCGAAACAGTCAAAGCGAAACGTTATTCCAAAAGTTTTAGAGCCGATGGCTTACAACGAGTTTTTAGCGTATTGTAAAGAATTTGATTTAATAATCGTTCCCTACGAGTGCGCCGAAGGTATGACGGCAACTATAGATGCTTTTAACCAAATAAAAAAAGGTATGAAAGTTGGAGTTATAATAGGTAGCGAAGGCGGGTTTGACGATAGCGAGATTGAAAAAGTAAAAACTTTAGACAACGCGAGAGTAATATCTCTTGGAAAGCGCATTTTAAGAACGGAAACGGCGTCGATTACGGCGTTATCTGCTCTTATGTTATACATTGAAACAATCTAAAAGACGGCAAACGCCGTCTTTTATTTTTTTATATTTTTTCGCCTTCTAAATAAACTTGTTTAACGCTAAATCTATCGTCAACTAAAAGTAAATCAGCAACTTTGCCTACGGCAACTGAGCCGTAAAGATTGTCAATTCCCAAAAGTTTTGCGGGGTTAAGCGTAGCAAATCTTACCGCGTGAGAAAGACCGTAACCCGTGTAACTCATAACGTTTCTAACTGCGTTATCAAGCGTTAAGTGTGAACCTGCGAGTAATCCGTTAACGTCGTAGTTAAGGTCGGCGCCGTATTTAATTCCCTTAGATTCGTCGTTTTTATAATCGCCCGTTCTTGGGAAACTATCGGTTATAAGGATAACCTTTTCAACGCCTTTAGCCTTTATCGCTGCGCGAACTGAATAGGGAGATAAATGAATACCCGACTCGTCGCAAATAAGTTCAATGAACATATTTTGATCGCAAAGAGCGTACTCGTCAACCCCTGCTCCAAACTTTGCTTGGTTAATTCTCGGCGCTTGACCAGAATCGCCGTGGTGAGTTTGAAGTTTTAAGTTAGGATTGTAAACCTTCTCGCATTGTTCGCTAGTTGCGCCAGAGTGACCTAAAGTGAAAACGGTATTTGGATCTTTGCTTTTTATATAATCCATTATCTCAACGATATTAGATCTATCCGGATCAATCGCCCAAACTCTAACGAAATCGCCGATGCCGTCAACTAACGCGGAATATTTTTCTTTAGAAATCTCGCCCGACCACTTAAACATTTGGCTATTACTGCCAGACGCGCGCATGAACGGACCTTCCATATAAAGACCTTTTATCGCCTTGCCAATGCCTGACTTTGAAAACTCTTTGAGTTTATCTGCGCCTTGAATCATATCTTCAAGACTCATAGTATTGTAAAACGTTGGTAAAATAGTAGTTTCGCCGTGAGATATAAAATGCTCTACGCACGCTTTTGGGTTATCCACGAAGAAATCATCAGCACTACCGTGATTGTGAATATCGATAAGACCTGGAGCGGTATATAACCCCTTAGCGTCAATTATCTCAGCGCCATCTGGAATAGTAAAATCTTTTTCCTTACAAACAGCCGTTATTTTACCGTTTTCAAACGCAACCACCCCGTCGAATAAAATTCCGTCGGGAAGAATTACGTTAGTGTTAATTATAACTTTCATAAATTAGAACACCTTTACTTTTGAATCTTTATTATCGTGACGAATATCGTCAAAACTCCAAGATCTAAACGGAGCGGCAATCGCTTCAGAAACGTAGCAAATACCCGGTTTTAATCTCATAATTGATGCGGGGCATTCCATTGAAATAGGTCCGTAAAGTTGAAGGCGTGACGCCATACGTTGCCAAGTATCGCCAGTAGGATTGTTTAAGATATTGTGAACTTCAAAACTTTCTCTTGCGTTAACGATATCGTAAGGCCCGATAGTTGCAGCCATTGGAGGAACTGCCCATACGTCACCAGACGCACCCATAGGTCCAAAGAGTGAGTTTTCGCAAATAGTTAATGGGTTTTGAGTTACTAAACCCGATTTAATTTTAATAAATTCTTCAATGCTATCAGCCTTGAACTCTTCAGTTCTCGGATCGATAAACGCGGTGTGACCGGGCCAACCCGTTGCTGAATACACAACGTCTGCACCACCAACGTCTTGAATCATTTGAGAATATACGCCACGAGCCTTATTGTCGTTATTAAAAGTATGCCAATGAGAAACGTCAGGACGTAAATCTTCACGAATTTTATAATAGAAATGTTCCATAAACGATGCGCCAAGACCTGCGCCGTAAGTAAGCGGAGCAACGTTACCGTCTTGGTCAGCCCACTCGTCCATAGCAAACGCGTGAACGTTTCTTAAACTTATGTTATTTCTATTAACCATTTCGGCAACAGAGCCGTAAGCGTCTGGCCATTGGTTTGGGCAAATCATAGTAAACGGCTTGTCTTCTTTATCGCTCTTAACTAAACGGTAGAACATATCTGCAACCATAAGTAAAGTTGGGTTCATAACCACTTTTACTTGATAACCGTTTTCGTTAACGTATTCCATTTCTTCACGCTTGATATTTCTAACTCTTTCAAGTTCTTCAAGCGGTAACTCGCTGTGAGGAAGCCAAGAGGCAGGCTTAAACTTAAATTCATCGTAAAGTCCCATAATTAATTCTCCTAATAATTTTATAAATTTTTATTATATAAATCAAATTTTTCTATATATTTTAACGCGTTTTGAGCGTTTGGCTCAACGATTCTACCGGTAAATTCAAAAGTTGTAAAATATATAGAAAAATTTGATTTATA
>SVHZ01000004.1 GCA_015055525.1 Clostridiales bacterium | reverse complement strand
GCAATAAAAACGCAGATTAGGCACAATTTCTTGTATCCTATTCTGCGTTCTTATTTGGTGACCCCTACGAGATTCGAACTCGTGTTACCGCCGTGAAAGGGCGATGTCTTAACCGCTTGACCAAGGGGCCTTCTTGTTAAACGGTGTGCTTTTGGTAGCGGCGGTCAGATTCGAACCAACGACCTGCCGGGTATGAACCGGCCGCTCTAACCAGCTAAGCTACGCCGCCATATTTTGACTTGTTATCTATAGCAAGTTCGATGCGCTTTCTCAAACGCTTTTTGAGTATAACATATTAAATTATTCTTGTCAAACGTTTTTATGTGGCTTATCCTAAAAATTTTTATTTGCCTTTTCTTAATTAATTCCAACAACTTCATCAACCGGTAACGCAAATACTATGCCTTGCGCTTGCGTTGCCGATCCTATTGCCGTATATAACCCTTTTAATATCCCGTCAACCAATTCCGTTTTTGCAATTATCATAACTATTTCTTTCTCCGGTTGAATTGAAATATTAAATATCTTTTCCGCCTCTTTTGACGCCGTTCCCCTTCCGTGAAGAATCGTTCCGCCCTTTGCTCCGCACGCTTTAGCCGCGTCCATAGCGGTTTCGGAAAAACCGTTGTTTACTATCGCTAATATGCACTTATATCCCTTTTTCATTATTTTTTACCCCCTTCTTTTTGGGTTTGATCGTTGCTTAAAAGTTGATACATTGAAACGCCTATAATACTATCGAGCGGAACGGCAAACGCTATGCCTTTGCCATTTTTTACCTTCAAAAACTTTTCGCTCAAAACGTCAAGCGCCTCTTTAACTCTATCTTCTCTAACGTAAGAAATTATTGCCGACTTATCCGCCTCGACTAAACCGAGCAAGTTTATCATTTGCGTGCTTGCCGTTCCCTTTCCGTATAAAACAAACTGAACGTTCACTTCAAACTGCTCTAAAAGATCAAGGTAAAACAGAGTTTTACTCCTATCTACCACCGTTACGAGCATTTTTAACTTTCGAACGCTCGGTTGCACTTTCGTTTTCCTAGTAGAAGTAGGCTTGTTTTCTTTCTTTTCTTCTATTGCTTGCTTAATAGATTTTGGCATAACCTACCCCCCCTATAAAAATTTAATAATTTGGTCGTCTTCTTCGCCTAAAATCTTTCTCATCGCAAGTTTTTCAGCAAATCTCTTTTTGGAAATCGACGTAAAACCAAGCGTTTGAATAGTTATAAGCGGAGTCATGGCAACCATTGCAACGATACCAAACGCATCGGATAAAATATTACCGCCGAGCGCAACGCAAACCCCGATTGCAAACGGCAAGATAAACGTTGAAGTGAGCGGACCTGACGCAACGCCACCAGAGTCAAAAGCAATAGCCGTGTAAATCTTAGGAACAAAGAAGGAAAGCCCCAACGAAATCAAATAACCCGGTATTAAATAATATAAAATTGAAAACCCAAAAATAATTCTAATAACCGACAAGCAGATTGATAAACCAACACCGACGCTTAACGCTATCATCATAGCCTTTTTTGACACGGTGCCTTGCGTAATTTCTTCTACTTGCTTATTCAAAACGTGAACGGCAGGTTCTGCTAAAACAACCATCAATCCGAGCGCAAAACCAACGATAGTAACTACGATTTTTGACGAGCTTGCAAGTTCCTTTCCTATCTTAAAACCAATTGGCATAAATCCAACGTGAACGGCTGTTAAGAAAATTATAAGACCTATAAAAGTAAAAGCAGTTCCTATTAAAATTTGAACGATTTTCTTCTTTGGAAGTTTGAGTATAAAAAAGTTTATTATAAAGAAAAACGCAACGACTAAGCCGAGCGCAATAGCCACGTCTTTAGTAGTTTTAACCAAAGTTAAAAGGGTTGAATAAAAAACGTTACTTGGGAGCAAATAGTCGTTTAAGTTGGGGGCAGAAATATCTCCACCGCTTATCATGCTCAAAATTAAAACGGCAAGGATAGGCCCAACTGAACACATAGCGACTAAACCGAAACTGTTTTCGCTAGAATTTCTTCCGCCGATAGACATTGCAATACCAACGCCGAGCGCCATTATAAACGGAACGGTGATTGGCCCCGTTGTAACGCCACCGGAGTCAAACGATAAAGGTATTAACTTAAAATTATCAGGGCTTACCGCAAGAACGAGTAGTGCCAAGGCAAAAAGCACCATATAAAAATATATGAGCATGCTGGCAAGGTCTTTTTTGAAAACGATTTTAAGAATTGCCAAAATTAAAAACAAGCCAACGCCGAGAGCAACGAATAAAATTATTAAGGAACTTCCCACTTGATCGGCAAGAACGCTCAAATCAGGCTCGGCAACGGTAATAAGAAAACCGAGCGCAAAACAAACGATTAAAAGAAGGCTTACCTTTTTAGATTTTGCTAAACCTGCGCCAACGTGTTCGCCCATAGGCGTCATAGCAACGTCTGCCCCTAACGTGAAAAAGCCTATTCCTAAAATCAAAAACAACGCAGACACGCTAAAAATCACCACTTCTTCCGTTTCAAGATTGATAAGCGGTGTAAAATTCAAAATTATAACGAGTAGCGTAACGGGGAGTATTGATATAAGCGACTCTTTGATTTTACTAAACAATAACTTTTTCATAGCCTTTAACTTTACTCTATTATATTATCATATAATAAAAAATAATAAAAGAGAAAAACTGAATTTTTTATTTTTCCAACAAAAAACGGACGATAATCGTCCGTTTTTAATCTTAGTGGAAAGCAAATAAGATAATTTTATCTTTTTCTGTGAGTTCTACGTGGAACTTAGATAAGTCACCGTTAAAAATAATAACTTTTCCGTTTTGGTCAACGTAACCGATTGCAATTGTCGGGTTAATATGGCCTTCACTATCGGGTTTCATAGACTCTTTGTATATTGCGCGAACTAATTGATCGGCAGTTGTCGGAGCGGGAACTTCATCAAAATAGCGAGTAACTTTCTTAATGTAAACTTCTTTACTGCTATAATCGTCAACGCCTTCTTCGTCGTAAGAAAGAATATCGTTATAGAAGTTATAAAGGGCTTCCATTTCACTAATTTGAGTAACCATTTTACTTACGTATCTGTTACTAATAACAACGTTCTTAACGCTATAACTATTAACGATGTCGTGATGCTTAGGATTGATAATTTCAACGATAACGTCAATCTTTTTCGCATCAAAATTAGGATTTTCTTTTAATTTTTTATCGATGACGTTTCTCACGTTGATAAGGTTAACGAGCGCACTTGCATCGATATTATCATTAGACGCCATATCATCAGATAGAATAAGAATACTTATATCGCCAGCGTGCGCGTCAACGTAATTTTCAATAGTTTTAACAAGTTTTTCCTTATCGTAAATATCCGCCTCAACGGTATTGGTAACGAAAGAATAATCTTTGTAATAATTTGCTTTTTCAAGATTTTCTTTATTATCAACAACTAAAATATCAACGATTTCTTCGTTTCCGCGCTTCCACTCGTTGCTAAACGCTTGGAAACCAGCCATAATAAATTTGCTCTTGCTGTTATGACCCAAAATTATAACGTTTCTCTTTTCAAGCCAGTAGTTCTTTTTAAGAGATATTGCATAATCTGTTGTTTTAACGTGAGTTTTTCTATGTAAATCTTTATTATTTTCACCCAAGTAATAAGCAAAATGATTGCCGTTTTCTTCCCTTATCGTTATTGGAAGGGCGTGATTATGTTCTTTTAAGTAACCTTCGATAAACGAAATTTCTTCAGTATACTCTTGAGTTTTTTCAGAATAAAATTCTGAACCTTTATTAGAAAAGAGTTCGCTATATACCGCGTTGAGTTCTGGCATAATGCAGAATTGAGATAAAATTTGACCGAGAACTTGGTTGATTCTAACGGGGATAATATTGCACTTCCCGTCAACTTGTTTTGCTTCAATTATCTTGTTGACGATATCCAAAGTCCAAAGGTCGGTAATTTCAACGATAATTCTTTGATCGTCAAGCGAAGTTTCCGCCGCGGTAATATCGGCAACTTGCATAAGCGTTTTTATCGTTAAAGCGTTGCCTTTTCCAAGTTCGTTTCTTCTTTCGGCGCTTTCATACTTGCAAGTGCTATTGTTAAAATCGCCTTCGAGAATTATTATAGACCTTGCCATATCAAGAGAAATATCTCTTAATTGCTTTGAAGAGAAGATATCCCCTTCCTTGATAATAACGGTAACTTTTTTCTTAAAACGATTTTTTCTTATTGCTAACTTTCTTGCAAAGAAGGGAAGATGCGCAAACTCTTTTTCTATCGCCTTGTTTTCCCTAACGATAGTTTCAGAAAGCCTTTCTTCAATCTCCTTTTCAATCTCTTCTTTCCTGTCGGGAACTAAAACTACTACTTTTTGCTCCGTTTCGCTATAAAGCATATCGTTGACGATTTCAGACGCTCTACTATTCCAGTTTATAAGAACGAAATGATTTGAAAGGTGAAGTTTTCTCTTGCCTGAATTTGCGTTTTCAATAAATGAAGAAATGTAGTTAGTAACGTAACCGATAACTGCGCCCGTAAACGAAATCATACCGGTAAAAACAACGAGCAAACACACGATAGTTATAATCACGCCAGAGTGACCAATATCAGCAATAACGTAAGATATACAACCAGCGTCGAGAATCATAGTAATCGTGCAGAACGCCGCTTCTAAGAAACTCATATTTTCTGTTCCGTCAAGCGACAAAGCGCTTATGATAAGCGCCGACAAAACAACGAAAATAACGTTGAATAACAAGATTGCACCAAGCACCATATTTCTTGGATTTTTTACAACTTGAATACTAAACCATTGTTTTAACTTTTTGAACATATTTGCCTCATTTGTATTTTTGATTTGCTAATTATATCATAATTATTAGTTTTTAGCAATAATTTTATCGTTTACTATTTAATTTAAGCACCTGTTCAATAAATAGGTGGGCGCTCGCTAAAAATAATATCTTCCACTTTGACAAATAGTGAAAAATCGTGTTATACTACTTTAGAAGGAGAAAATTTATGTTCGACACGTTTATTAGTTATAGAAGAATAGGCGGGGCAAACTTTGCCGCAAGAGTTTACGACTATCTTAAACTCAAAGGTTATAACCCTTTTTACGATATAACGGGTATGAGTTCCGGTCGTTTTGACGAGCAACTTAAACACAATCTCGTAAACTCGCTAAACTACGTTTTAATTCTTTCGGTTGGCGCTCTTGATAGATGCAAAGAGCCAAACGACTGGGTTTATAAAGAAATTTTACTTGCTATCGAGCATAATTTGAACGTTATCGTTTTGCAAGAAGAAGGTTTTGAATACCCCGTTGATATGCCAAACGACCTTGAAACTTTAAGGATGTTTCAAGCGATAGAATTTTCAAACCAAACGCTATCTTCTCGGCTTGAAATTTTAAGCGGTATGCTCCAACGCAAAAAGCACATAACGGAATCTCCCGTTTACGACGTTAAGGTGAGAAAACGCTTTAAGATAAGCGGTGAATATATGTCCTTTTACGAAGACGAAGAAGACGGCAGAGTGGTTATGAGAAGAGCGCCCGTCGTTTTGAAAAGTTTTATGGGGCGAATAACGGGAAAAACTTGGTTTGGCGATTCTCAGGCTTGGGACGTAAGGGCAAAAATTTACGGCAACAAGCGAATTGTTGGAACGTATTTTGCAAAATCTAACATTGACGACGGTATAGGCAATTTCTTTCTCAACGTCAAAGACGCTAACACTTTAGAAGGTTTCTGGTCGGGATACGACAACGTTAACAATTCTATCACTACGGGTAAATATATATTCAAACGTAGATACAAAGGCTTTTCTACAAGAAAAGCAACTCTTCAAGATTTTGCAAGCGTAATAAAGATTGCAGATGCTGAACTTGGGGAAGATTATCTTACAAAAGAAAGGCTTGAAAAAACCCTAGATAAAAATTTGAGCGATGAACTTTACGTTGCCGTTGAAAACGCGACTAATAACGTTATTTCGTTTTGCATTTACAAAAAAATTTCTTACGACGATGCAGTTAAGATAAGCAAAGGTTACAAACTTAGAAATATGATGTTTGCAAAAGAAATAGGCTATATTGCAACCGTTGCAACTAAATCGGAATTTAAGCATTTGGGAATAGCAACGGCGCTCGTTGGCAAATGCATAGAAAAATTAAAAGAAGACGGAATAACTTGCTTTATCTCTACCGCATGGAAACACTCTGGGATAACAAACGTTGCCTCCGTTTTAGAAAACCTTGGCTTTATTGAAGAAATAACAATGCCAAAGTATTGGTACGAGTCAAGCATAAAAGAAGGGTTTTCTTGCCCCAACTGCGGAAATCCTTGCACTTGTAGTTGCGTTCTTTACACCAAGATTAAATAAAACAAAAACTCGACTAGTTGCTCTTCACATAGGGATTTTTTGTAAAACTAACCTAAAACGGGGATATGTATATTGTTTTTATTCCCAAGGCAGTTTTTTGTCACATATAATTTCATCTATTTCATCTTTATTGCAAACGTTAAATGTATACTTTAAGCCGATTTTAGATGAGTCGCACAAAAAGATTTTCTTTTTTGCCTGAGATAACATTATTTGTCGTAAAGAAGTTTCGTCTTCGGAAGCATCGGAAATTACGCCAGTTTCCGATATTGCTTGGCTAGAAAAAAACATCAAGTCTGCGTTAATGCCTTTCAAAAAATTTTCTGCAGAACGTCCAACAAAAATATTGTTTTCAGGAACAAATCTACCGCCCGTACAATAAACCTGTATTTCAGGTGAAATATTTTCGTTAAAAATTAACTGATTGTTTGTAATTATCTTTATACGATGAAAACCGTTTATATACTTTAGAATCCGTCTTACCGTAGAAGAACCGTCCATAAATACGTTTGCTCCGTCAAAAAAGTGCATGGCGGCTTGTTTTGCAAGTTCGTCCTTTACTGAACTGTTATGATTGTTTCTAAGGGCAACTGGAACAACGCTGTTTTCATACCCCGATAAAATGACTCCGCCATAAAATTGTTTAAGATACCCCTTTTTTTCGAGTATTTTTATATCGCGCCTAACGGACGATTCGCTAGACCAAACAGTTTTAGATAATTCTTTAATTGTGGAAAAGTGTTGTTTCTTCAAAAAATTTAATATAATATTTTGTCTTTCGTAAACTGTCATAAAACACCTCGTGAAAAAGTTTGAAAAGTTTTCAATAATTACGCCACTTCAAAAAGCAGTTGACTTTAAGTTGTTTTGCATAATATAATTATATTATAATTTTCAAACTTTTTCAATAAGTTTCAATTATTTTCATTTACTAAAAGGAGTATATTATGGCAATTATTACGATAGTAGGTTCGGGAATGATGGGTTCAGCGCTTGCATTCCCTGCACGAGAAAACGGTAATGAAGTAAGACTTGTTGGTACACATCTTGATAAAGAAATTATTGATGAGTGCTTAAAAACCAACAAACATCCAAAGTTTGATAGACCATTTCCAGCTGGTATTAAGTTTTATCAACTCGAAGATTTACAAGAGGCTTTGCGTGACACAAACGTTGTTATCGGTGGCGTTAGCAGTTTTGGCGTAGAATGGTTTGGAGACGTAGTTTTGCCTATTATTCCTGAAAAAGCAATCGTTCTTACTGTTACAAAAGGACTTATGGATACGCCCGACGGAAAGTTATTGACTTACGTTGATTTGTGGAAAAATAAACTTCAAAGTATAAACAAAAAACTTTCGCTTAATGCAATTGGTGGTCCTTGCACTAGTTACGAATTAGTTGCTCATGACCAAACGGAAGTTGCTTTTTGTGGAGATAACCTTGAAATATTACAATACTTAAAAGAAGTTATGCAAACCAACTATTACCACGTAAGTATTACAACCGATATAACGGGAATAGAAAGCGCGGTTGCTCTTAAAAACGGCTATGCTTTAGGTATTGCATTAACCATTGGTCTTAACCAAAAGAATTTTGGCGACGATACGTTGCACTTCAACTCACAAGCGGCAGTTTTCGGACAAGCAAGCAAAGAAATGTATAAATTATTAGATTTTCAAAATAGTCTAACGTTAAACAACCTTTGTGTAGGCGTTGGCGACTTATACGTTACCGTTTATGGTGGCAGAACGAGACTTGTTGGCATTTTGCTTGGTAAAGGATTAGATATCGACCAAGCCAAAGCCCAATTAAACGGCGTTACACTTGAATCGTTAGTAGTTGCAGTAAGAGTAGCAAGAGCAGTAAAGATAAATATTAAAAAAGGAATATTAAACAAAGAAGATTTCCCGTTACTTTTGCATATTGACGAAATTTTAAGCGAAAAAAAGAGCGTTAATATTCCGTGGGAAGCGTTTACTTTTGTAGACTAAACGATAAAATACAACTCAAAAGTGTGGCACACTATACTTAACTTTGTTAAATTGTGTGTTTTGCAAGACAAAAAGAAAAGGATAGCAAAAATTTTGCTATCCTTTTATAGTTTCTAAAAAATCCCTACGACTATTACGGTTATGCCGAGTTTTTTATTTTGAAAGTTCTTTAATTGCGTCTTTATAAATATACATGCATTTTTCAAGGTCAGATAATTTTATTTTCTCATCGGGAACGTGGCAAACCGCGCCCCCTTCAAACACGGGGCCGAACGCTACGCCAAGTTGAAGCGCCCTTGCATAAGTTCCACCGCCCGTCGTTTGAGAAACGGCAACTTTACCCGTATGTTTTTCATACACGGCGTTTAGCGTTTTAACAAACTCGCCTTCCTTTGCAACGTAAAGTGGCGCCATGTACTCTAAAACTTCAAAACTTCCTATCTTTGCTAAAATTTTATCAACGTCGTTAAGATTATAGTGAACGGGATATCTAACGTCAACTAAAACTTCAACCTTGTTATCAACTTTTTTTATTACGTTTGGTGAAAAGGTTAACTTTCCGCTCTCGTCTTCAATCCCTTCAAACGGTTTTCCACTAAATAAATTATCGAAATCTTCTTTACTAAAAGCGTTGTTTTGAACTAAAAATTCAAGCGCTTTTTTTATTGCGTTATCTCCAAGTTCCGGCGTTGAGCCGTGGGCGGAAACGCCTGTGAAATCATAAGATTTTCCACAATATAAAACTTTGGTTTTATCGCAAACGACGTTTATTCTATCTCCGCCGAATATATCTTCAACTTTATCGTCTATATCAAACGTAAATTTTACCTGATAAATTCCCTTTTCAGCGTAAGTTACCGGGAAATCTCCGTCTGGCGAAAAGCCTTTTTCAGGCATAACGGCAACCTTTTTATAATGGTCTATACAACCCCAACCGCTCTCTTCGTCACAACCCAAAATGAGTTTGATTTTTTTAGACGGAATAAAACCTTCGTCTTTAAGGCTTTTGAGCGCGTATAAACAAACGGCAAGCGCGCCTTTATCATCAACGACGCCTCTACCAAAAATATAACCGTCTTTTATAGTCGCCTGATACGGTGGAACGCTCCATTTTGACAAATCGCCTTCGGGAACAACGTCAAGGTGGCACAAAACGGCAAGCCCGTCTTTATCGTCGCCGTTACCGTAGATAATCTCACCTATAAAACCGTCGTAATTTTTGACTTCAAAACCCAAATTTTTTCCGTCTTGTAAAACGGCGTCGAGCATTGTTTTTACTCCCGCGCCGAACGGGGCGTTAAAAGAAGGCGTATCTTTTACGCTTTTTATTGAAATCCACTTGCTAAGAGCGTTTATCGCTTGATTAAAATACTGTTTCATGCTTTTATTATATACTATTTTTTGAAAAATACATATAATAATGGTTAACTTTTTGCAAAAAATGTGTTACAATGATAAAAAAATACGGATGTTACTAAAGATGAGCGAAAAAGATTCCTTGCACGACGGGCATAGAAAACGCCTGCGCGAAAAATTTAATAAGGGAAAAGAAACGTTTAAGGAACACGAACTTTTAGAACTTCTCCTTTCTTATTCCATCCCTCGTAAGGACACTAATCCTGTCGCCCACCGCCTAATAAAAGAGTTTGGTAATTTGCAAGCCGTTTTATCTGCAAGCCCCGAACTTTTATCTAGAATTGAAGGAGTTGGCGAAACTTCGGCAACGCTTATATCGTTAGTGAACTATATGGGCTCTCTCATAGATAATTCTAAAAAAGAGACTATTGTTCTTAACAATATTGATTCGGTTAAAAACTTGCGACTAGTTTATTCAAAGGTTTAGATCACGAAGTTTTTTATATGTTTTACTTAGACGCAAAGCGAAGAGTTTTAGGTTATACTATGCTTGACGACGGTAGTGCAAATAGCGTTAATCTTGATTTTGATGCGTTTACCAAAGGCGTTCTTGCATATAAACCAAAATCTGCGGTAATTATGCACAATCACTTTGCAAAGTTTCCTTACCCTTCAGATGCCGACGATAAGGCAACGGCTAACGTTTTCACTTTCTTGAACTTTCACAAAGTAACGCTTTTCGACCACGTTATCGTTAGTAACGACGAAGTGTATAGTTATTTTTACGACAATAGATTACAAAATATCAAAGAATATATAAAAGATAAAATTTTATAGGAGTATTATGAAAAAAGTTAGAACGAGATTTGCGCCTAGCCCCACGGGGTTTATGCACCTTGGCGGATTGAGAACGGCGTTATACGCTTATTTGTTTGCTAAGCACAACGACGGTGATTTTATTTTAAGAATTGAAGACACCGATAGGGAAAGATTCGTTGAAGGAGCGCTCGAAGTTATTTATTCTTCGCTTTTATCTTCCGGTCTTAAATACGACGAAGGTCCTGACGTTGGCGGTAATTACGGCCCGTACGTTCAAAGCGAAAGAAAAAACTTATATCTTGGTTACGCTAAAAAACTTATCGACCTTGGCGGAGCGTATTATTGTTTCTGCTCTAAAGAAAGGCTTGAAAGTTTAACCGATGAAAACGGCAACCGCAAATACGATAAACATTGCTTAAAAATTTCTAAGGAAGAGGCGGAAAGAAGAATAGCAAACGGCGAAAGTTACGTTATCCGCCAAAATATTCCCCTTGAAGGAAAGAGCAGTTACGAAGATTTAATTTACGGCACTATCGAAGTTGATTATTCTGATCTTGAAGACAATATTTTAATAAAGTCAGACGGTATGCCTACTTACAACTTTGCAAACGTTGTCGACGACCATTTGATGGAGATTTCTCACGTTATAAGGGGTACGGAATATCTTTCTTCAACACCGAAATACAATCTTATGTACGATGCGTTCGGTTGGGAACGCCCCGTTTATATTCACCTTCCAACTATTATGAAAGACGCTACGCGCAAACTTTCTAAGCGCTACGGCGACGCTAACTTTGACGACTTTATTTCGAAAGGTTACGTTGAAGAAGCGATTATTAACTACGTTGCCCTTCTCGGCTGGTGCCCGAAAAACAACGCTGAAAAAATGGCCGTTCCTGAAATGATTGAACTTTTCGATCTTACTGGAATTTCAAAATCTCCGTCTATTTTTGACGACGTTAAACTTAAATGGCTCAACGGCGAATACTTAAAAGCAATGAGCGACGAAGAGTTTATAAAAAGGGCAAAACCCTTCTTTGAAAAGTGTGATATAGGCTCGTTAAACGTTGAAAAAATTGCTAAACTTATAAAGTCAAGAATTGAAATTTTATCGGAAATTCCTGAAAAAATCGCTTTCCTTATCAAGAGAGAAGATTTTGACAAGGCTTTATATGAAAACAAGAAACAAAAAACCGATTATCTTCTTGCTGAAAAGGTTTTACCCGTTGTTTTGAAAACATTAGAAAATATTTCTTCTTTTGATAACGACACGCTTTTTGCAACCCTTTCTCAAACGGCGGAAAGTTTAGAGATTAAATCTCGCCAACTCTTCTACGTTTTAAGAATTGCTCTTACCGGTCTTGAAGTTACCCCGGGTGGCGCAACCGAAGTTTTAGAAATTTTAGGTAAAGAAGAAAGTATTAGTAGAGTAAAATCAGCAATCGAATTATTAAAGTAAAATAAAAACGCCCAAAAAGGGCGTTTTTGTTTTATATTTTTCTTCTTGGAAGATGATACTTAAATATTGAAACTACGTCTGCTATAAGTTCGAACGAATATGAGAAAATCGTAAAGATTGGAGCGCTTATCAATATATAATATATAATACTCATACTCGTTGGAATAATCATTGAATATCTTACTATTTTTAAGTTCCTTATTCTAAATATAAACGCGTAAAGTATCAACGAAACTAAACATAAAAAGTCAACCGGTTTTAGAGTTTTTAATATCCATAAGTTTATAATTAAATAACTTATTATAGACGCGCTTGCAAAAATAATCGGCCATATTATAGAAGCAGTTTTATTGTTTTTTTCATAAATATAAAAAGTAAAAGTTCTAATTAGAGCTATCGTAAGACCTACCGCAGCAAAATACTCAAACGAGAAAAATTGCGATAAAATAAGGAAAATTATTCCTAAAAACTGAAAAGCAAGATATAGTTCTTTCTTTTTAACAAAATATGACGTGGCAACGAGCGCCATCGCTATAAAACTTGAAATAAGGGCTAATTTTTCAAACATAAATTATATTTTTCTCTTGTCTTTTTGCATAGTTTACGGTATATATAGTTCCACCAATTTTAGCGTACATATAAGCAACTAAAATAGAAGAATTATCTACCATATATCTGTTTCTTTGTTGCATGCAACCGTCAAAGTATTCTTCGCTTAAATATATAACTTTATCTGCATTTTTGATAGCGTCTAAATACTGCTCTTTTTGTTTTGCATTGTAAAATTTATCTTGATCTTTACAGGGAACGCAAGCAATAACGTCTATATTATATTTCTTTTTTGTTTGAAGTATTTCAAAAACTTTTAAGTCAAAACCTATCGCCATACCAACCAAAAAAGTTTTGTATCCGTTTTTAATAAGTTTATCTATAATAATAGATAAACTTTCATCGTCAAAATCTTTTTTTAATACTCTATGACCGGTAAAACAACAAGTTGTTTGCAAGTCAAAATCCGTCATAAAGGCTTACTCCTTTCCTTACCGTTTCCGCGCGGATATAAAGGGGGTGTGTTTTCAACTTTTTCAATAATATATAAACATCTTTCTCCAGCGTTTTCTGAAAGAGAATAGTTAAAAGTTTCTCGCTCTTTTCCGCCGAGAATTTTAATTGCTTTTTTAGCAGATATTATTTCGTTGTTTTGGCTCTTATAAGCGATGAAAATACCGCCTTTTTTTATTAAAGGAAGGGTATACTCTGATAAAGTGTTAAGGTTTGCAACCGCCCTTGCAGTAACAACGTCAAAACTCTCTCTAAACTTGCTATCTTTTCCTAAATCTTCCGCTCTTTTGTTTATTACCACGGCGTTTAAGTTAAGAGTTTTTATAACGTTCCTTAAAAACTCACACTTTTTACCAACAGATTCAACCAAAGTAAAAGATAAATCGTTTCTAACTATCATAACGGGAATTGATGGAAACCCACCACCGCTACCTATTTCAACAACTTTTTTATTATAAGGAAAAAACTTTGCACCCACTAAACAGTCTTCAAAATGTTTTATCTCAATTTCTTTATCTTCTTTTATAGAAGTGAGATTAAATTTTTGATTCCACTCTTTAAGTAAAGTTAAAAACTCATAGAGTTTTTTCTCTTGTTCTTCGCTCTCTATTAAGTTTTTTATCTTCAAAATCTCAAACATAGTGAGATTATATCACATTTTTTTTAACTTTTCAATTTTTATTAACGTCTTTTTATCAACAATGTTAATATATTTGTTTATATTTCAAAATTTTCTTTTTACTTTTCAAAATTTATTGATTTTTTAGTATTTATTATATATAATATATATGTTAATATTATAGTATTCGGCGTTTATAAAATTTAACTTTATTAATGGTTTATTTTTTTATTAACTTTTTATCAACTTCGTTATTTTTTCTATTTTTTCTTATAAAATGGTTATTTTTAACGAATTTTAATTTTTTATAAACATTTTAACGTTATCTATTATTACTATTATTTTATATCTAAAATAAAAGGAGTTATCTATATGAAATTCGTTGTGAACGGAACTCAATTATCTGAAGCGGTTGCAAAAGTTGTTAAAGCAGTATCTTCTAAGACTACTAATCCTATTTTAGAAGGTATTAAGTTATCAATAAAAGGCGATGAATTAACACTCGTTGCAACGGATACTGAAATTTCTATTGAAAAAACTATCATAGCGTCTACTTTTACAGAAGGTGAAACGGTTGTTCCCGGTAAAACTTTTGCAGAGTTTATTAAAAAGATTGAAGACGAAGAAGAAATAGAATTTTCTTTATTTGAAAAAGAGTTAAAAATAAGTTACGGTTCAAGTGAAGGTTTTATTCAAACTTTACCAGCGGAAGAGTTTCCTTTGATAAATAAAGATATAAAAGAAAAATATTTTTCATTAAAACAAAAAGATTTGAAAGAACTTATCTTAAAAACAAGTTTTGCTTGCTCTCAAGATGAGGCTAGACCACTTCTTAAAGGTTGTTTAATTGAAATTGAAGGAGATGAAATTTCTTCAGTTGCGCTCGACGGGTTTAGGCTTGCTTTATATAGAAAAAAACTTATTGAAAAGAGTGAAAATTTCAAGTTTATTGCAAATAGCAGAACGTTAAACGAAATAGTTAGAATTTTAGAAAAAGATGAAGAAGTAGTAACTATCATAATTCAAAAGAACGTTTTAATGTGTGAAGTAAACGGAACTGTTTTAATTTCAAGGCTTTTAGAAGGCGATTATATAGATTATAGAAACATTATTAAAGAAGATTACCTTTCTTTAGTAAAAGTTAATAAAAATCAACTTATAACCGCTATTGAAAGAGCGTCTGTTTTAACGACTGACGTAAAAAAGATTGTTAAACTTGATATTAAAGAAAATTATATGACTATTTCATCTTCAAGTGAAGTTGGTAAAATGAACGAAAACGTTCTTATAAACCTTGAAGGAAAAGATTTAACTATTTCTTTCAACTCAAAATACATAATTGAAAGTATTAAAGCAATAGACGATGAATTTGTAAATTTATACTTCAATAACAAGATAAATCCGGTAGTAATTAAGCCTTATTCTGGAAATGATTACTTATATCTTATAGTACCTTTGAGAATAAATGGTTAAAAAGTTTGACAAAAAGGAAAATTATAAGTATAATTGATAGGCATTTATATTAAAATCAAAAACTTTTAAGGAGTTTATATTATGAAAAGAACATACCAACCTAAAAAAAGACAAAGAAGCAAAGTTCACGGTTTCAGAAAGAGAATGGCATCTAAAAACGGCAGAAACGTTTTGAAGAGAAGAAGAGCAAAAGGCAGACATAAACTTTCTGCTTAAAAGTAAAAATTTTGGATAATAGACTTAAAAAACAAAAAGATTTCGACGTCGTTTTTAATAAGGGAACGAGAATTTTTACTAAATCGCTTACTCTTCTTTATATAAGAAAGGAAAGTTTCAAATTTGGTATTAGTTTATCTAAAAAACACGGCAAAGCGTTTGTAAGAAATAAAATTAAAAGACTTATAAGGGCAAGTGTTCGCGAACTTATTAAAACGGGCGTTAATCCATATTACGTAGTTGTTTTACCAAAGATAAGAGAAAATTATGATTTTTTTGAATTTAGAAAAGATTTAGAATATTCTCTTAAAAAAGGAAAGATATTAAGTAATGAAAACGATTTTGACGGCGATAATTAAATTTTATCGCAAATACGTTACTCATATATTAAAATCTAACTGTATTTTTACGCCCACTTGTTCGGCGTATGCGTTAGAGGCATTAAAAAAGAGAAACGTTTTTATTGCTATTTTACTTATAATTTGGAGAATTCTTCGTTGTAATCCGTTAAGTAAGGGTGGTTATGATCCCGTTCCGGATAGTAAATACCAAAAAAGATGGATTTTATGAAAAAAAGGGCTTAATGCCCTTACTTTTTGTATTAAAAAAAATCTAAATCCAATAAAAAATTGGGTTTTATAAGGATATTATGAATTTACTAACTTTATTATCACAAGTTCCCGTTTCTGTTTACGATGGGAACTTACAAAACGTTCCACTTACGGGAATAACTAAACTCGTTGCTAATATTATCGAGTATTTTTCGTTTGGCGGATATATTGCGGTAGGAATACTTATTTTCTCTTTACTTTTGAAAATTCTTCCCCTTCCGCTCGATATTTATTCAAGGGTTGCCACTAAGAAAAACGCTTTGAGAATGGAGAGAATGCGTCCTGAACTTGAAAAACTTCAAAAGCAGTACGCAAACAATAAAGAACTCTATTCTAAAAAAATGATGGCTCTTTACAAGAAGGAAGGTTATTCAACCTTTGCATCTTGTTTACCAACTCTTTTTACGCTCGTTTTCTTTATCGTGGTAATTTCTGCGTTCACTCAATACTCTACTTTCGCTAAAATCGAAGTTTTCAACCAAATGGCAGTAGAATATAGCGATAGTATCAGAGAAAATGAAGACGTTACTAAAAAGTACTACGTTATGGATGAAGAAGGCAACTTCTCTATCGAGGTTGAAACTCTTCCTGAAGTTGAACATAAAGTTGAATATTATATAGACGAAGAAAAACTTGAAAGCGCCCTCGTAAAAGCGAGAGACGCTGCGGCTGACAAATATCTTAGTTTACAAGAATCTAATAGTTTCTTATGGGTAAAAAACATTTGGATTGAAGATTTACCTTGGAAAAAAGCCTTCGTTTCTAGAGACGTTTATGAAAGCGCAACTTTCAAATATTCAAAAGGCTGTTCTTGTGATCAACCGGAAATTCAATCTTCTATTAACGGCGGAAAAGTTTATGATGAATTATTTGCATCAACTAAGCTTGACGAAGTTAAAAAACAACCTAACGGATATTTAATATTAGTAGTATTATCAATCGGATCAATGCTTATTTCTCAACTTATTATGACTAAGTCGCAAAAGGCTCAACTTGAACTTCAATCAGTTGACCAAACGGGCGCTCAAACGAGTAAAATGATGCAATGGATGATGCCGATTATGTTTGGTGTATTCTCGTTTATGTATACCGCATCGTTCTCACTTTATCTTATAGTGAGCACGGTTTTCAGTACGCTTTCAACTATTATTATTAACAAAATCGTTGAAGTAAAATTTATTAAAAACATTGAAAAAGAAAAAAAAGAAAAACAAGAAAAGAGATTTTCTCACTTAAATAAAAGGAAGTAATTAAAATGGCAATTTTTCAAGGAAAGACCATTGAAGACGCTATTAAGCAAGGTCTTTTAACGTTAAATATTGAAAGAGAACAAGCAGAAATCAAGGTTTTAGAAGAACCACAAAAAGGTTTCTTAGGTATCGGCGGAAAAGATGCAAAAGTTGAAGTTTCTAAAAAGGAAAGCGACGGTGAAAGAGCCGCTGAGTTCTTAAACGGAATTTTCGATTTATTAAAACTCCCAGCAACTACCGAAGTTAAAGAAAACGACTCTAAGATTGAAATTGAACTTATAACCACTAACCCAACCGCTATTATCGGTTATCGTGGCGAAGTTTTAGACGCATTGCAAACTTTAGCAAGTGCCGCTGCTAATATCGGCAACGAAGAATATAAAAAAGTATCTCTTAACTGTGAAAACTACCGTGAAAAAAGAGAAGAAACTTTGAAAGCGTTAGCGTTAAGAGTTGCTGAAAAAGCAGTTAAATACGGAAGAAAGTTCGCTTTAGAACCAATGAACCCGTTTGAAAGAAAAATTATTCACTCTGCCCTTACTGATAACGATAAAGTTAAAACGGAATCTCAAGGCGTTGAACCAAATCGCTACGTTGTAGTTGTTCCTGAAAACTTAAAACAAGGCTCTGAAATTGAATTTTACGGTAAATCAAGCGGTAAAAACCACTCAAACAATAAAGACCGTAGAAACAATAATAAAACTCCAAGAAGAGATCGCAACGAAAAACCCGAAGTTATAAAACTTGAAAAGAAAACAATCGGTTTTGGAACTTTCCTTGGAAATAGCAAAAACGAAAACTAAAAATTAACGCATTGATTATATCAATGCGTTTTTTCTTTATTAAAAGCAATATTTATTGCCTTTGCTATATCTTGCCCCATTAAATACACGGCGTTTAAGCGTTCTTTTCCCGAAAGAGAATAATAATTCGACTGGTATTCTCCTACGATTGCAATAATTGAAACGTCGCCTATTAATGGCAAATCTTTTTTAACGCCCAAACCCGGTTTTATTCCACCCTCAAGCACTTTAACGTAGCCTATTTCCGAGTTTTTACCAAGCGCTGCATCAACCACTAAAACTTTTGAAAACGGGTGCATACGCTTGATTTTTTCGTTTATAGTTTTAACTTCTTTTGCTGTTATTGGGTTTTCAAGCGTTCCATATACGAAATAATCGTTATTTTCATTTTCAGTTAACCTTGTTCCAACAAACGGCCCTAAACTATCGCCAACCGATAAATCTGAGCCGACGCATATAATTACAGGTTTTTCTTTTCCAAGCGTTACGTTTATTGCTTTAGCAATTTCAGAATAATTTTTCCTATTTATTGAATTAAAAACAAATTGTGTCATACGTTATATATTTCCAACTTTTATAATTTTTTTGCATAAACCGCTAAAATAAAGGCAAAAATTTATTAAAATCAATATAATAGTATTACAAATTATGTTTTTTGTACTTTTAATTTAACGATTGTTAAGTCTTTTTGGTATTGACAATCTGTTTTATATATGTTAAAATTAACACGCTTATTTTTACGCGTAACGCGTTTAAGTAATATTTTATTTACATAAGGAGATACTAATGTTTAACACACTTGCAGCCGTTGTTAACCTTGGTAGCTCTTACGTCGCTATAATTGACCTTGTTTTACTCGCCGTATTGCTTTTTTCATTAATATTCGGCGCAATAAAAGGTTTTTTAGGTCAAATTTTATCAATTCTCGGATCGGTGGCATCGATTGTTCTTGCTGTAATTTTGTGTGATAAGATCGCAGATTTCATTATGAACTCTATGCCAAGCCTTGTTGAGTGGTTAAACGATAAAATTGGCGAATTGTTTGGGCTTACCGATGAGTTACTTTCGGGAACAAAAGAAGAAATTTTAGAATTGCTCGCATCTACTAATATACCTGCGTTCTTGCATGAAATTTTAGCAAACGCTATAATTGAAACAGCAGGGGAACTTGACGTTATTAACGTTTTATCAAGATGGGCAATCGTTGCTATAAGTTTTGTTTTAATATTTATTGTAACGAGAATTATATTTGCAATTATAAAATCAATCTTCAAAGGTCTTACTAAAATTTCAATTATAGGAGCGCTAGATAGAATACTTGGCGCTATCCTAATGGCGCTTAAATTTTTAATAGCCGCAACGCTTATTATTACTTTATTATCGGTGTTTATGGATATGAACTCAATATTAGCGCCCACACTTGAGGATGGAACGGTTGTTAACAGTATATTTAATTCGTTCGTTTCCTGGATAATGCAACTTGACTTTATTCAAAATATGATAATTGCATAACACTTTATTAAAACGCACCGTTTTGGTGCGTTTTCTTTTGCTATAAATTAACGTTTAGTCAATTTTGAAATCTACGTAATAAAAATAGAGCAAATTTATAATTATAGAGCATAAATCCGCTTAATTTAGTCGACATAAACCTCGATTTATATTACAAAAATCGCTTACAATGCGTATTTTTAATAAAATTAGTAGCGCAACAAATAAAAAATAGGCAATTTTACACTATTTTTAATAAAAAACAACATAAATTCTATATAAATTTGCGTACGCAAACAAGGTGTTTTGCGTACAAATTGTTTCACGTGAAACATTGATTTTTGTCAACCGAAAATTACAGTAGACAAAGAAAATAAATGAACCTTTTGATAAAATTTCAAATTCTCAAAATTGCCGATAAAATGGGCGATTTTGCGGATATAAACGGTCAAAAACAGGTTCAAAAGTTTCACGTGAAACTAATTTTGTTTACCAAAGATTTTACAATGATAAAAAACTCGTTCTTATATTATTAAATAATGTAAGTTATGGTGATAAATTGATTTAGATTGTTAAATTTTTAGAATAACAATCTTTGTGTGCGTGATATTAATTAAATAATGATAGCATATTGTACCGTTTGTTATTATTCGTTGAAGTTAAAGTTTTATTTAATATGCTAAATATTAGCGTGTTATGGTGGTTGGTTAGTTGTGTGATAAAAACCCGCGTTTTGCGGTTTTTAATTATAACGCAGTATTTTATAGTTTTATTAGTAAACTTAAAAATTTGTCATAACTTTCTTGATTTTTTATTTATTTTATAATATAATTATATATATTTATATGTAGATACGCGTATTTATTGATTTGGTTTTATAATGGGTAGCAAAATTTATAAATACGTATTATAATAAAATGGCGCTATTTTTATATATTAGCGCTTATAAACAATTCCAAAAATTTTAATAAAATTTTTATAATATTTATATAATCTATGTGAATTAAACATAATATTTTAGTGAAATCGTTGAAATTTTCAAATGAGTATGCTAAAATAAGTCTACACTCGTTTTTATATTACGATTTATTTATTTTGGAGGCATAATGAAGAAAAAGAGTTACAAAATTTGGATAATTTTAGCCGCCGTTATTTTAATCGGTGGATTTTTGCTTTTCCGTTTGCTTAACGGCATGCAAATTAAAGACGTAACGACCAAGGAGTTTTTAGATCACGCTTGCGTTGAAGTTGCTGAAATTAACGGCGAACTTAAAGTTTCGTACACTAACGTTAAAGGTTATAAAGATGACGAAATTATTAAGTTGATCGTCGTTGACGAATATAATCTTACAGGTTACGTTTTAGTTAACGGAAAGTTCGTTGAAAGATACACTACAAGTTACGGTAGAGGTTCTGAGAGCCTTGTGTTTGGAGATAAGGTGTTAGATCTTCTTAGCGCTCACGGCGTTCAAGTAGATTATTCTGATCCTAATGAAGGCGCGTTCCTTTCTTCGCTTATAATGCCGGCGCTCGTTGTTATTGCTGGTATAATTTTAATTTCGATAATGACAAAGTCTGTTAACGGATCTAACAAGTCGGCTATGGATTTTGGCAAATCTAAAACAAAACCAAACCAAAACGTTAAGGTAAGATTTTCAGACGTTGCTGGTGCTGAAGAAGAAAAACAAGAACTTCAAGAAATCGTTGAATTTTTGAAAAGCCCTAAAAAGTTTGCTAATCTCGGCGCAAAAATTCCCAAGGGCGTATTGCTCGTTGGTCCTCCGGGAACAGGTAAAACTTTATTTGCAAAAGCAGTTGCGGGCGAGGCAAACGTTCCTTTCTTCTCGATATCCGGTTCTGATTTCGTTGAAATGTTCGTAGGCGTAGGCGCAAGTAGAGTTAGGGATTTATTCGCTACTGCTAAAAAGAATATGCCGTGTATAGTATTCATTGACGAAATTGACGCTGTTGGTCGTCATCGTGGCGCTGGTCTTGGCGGTGGTAACGATGAAAGAGAGCAAACTCTTAACCAACTTCTCGTTCAAATGGACGGGTTTGAGGCAAACGACGGCATTATCATTATGGCGGCAACTAATAGAGCGGATATTTTAGACCCTGCGCTTTTACGTCCGGGTAGATTTGACCGTCAAATTTACGTTAACGTTCCAGACGTTCGCGGTAGAGAGGCAATCTTGAAAGTTCACGCTAGAAACAAACCGCTCGCGCCCGACGTAAACTTTAAGGTAGTTGCAAGAATAACCGCAGGTTTCTCTGGCGCGGACCTTGCTAACCTTCTCAACGAAGCGGCGATACTCGCTGCTAGAGCAGATAGAAAGTTTATAACTAACGTAGACCTTTACGAAGCGATTAATAAAGTTATTATCGGACCGCAAAAGAAGAGCAGAGTGGTTACTGAATCTGATAAGAGAATTACCGCTTATCACGAAGCGGGGCACGCAATACTTGCAAGACTTCTTCCCGGTTGCGATCCCGTTCAAGAAGTTTCAATAATTCCAAGAGGTATGGCGGCAGGCTATACTATGACAAGACCTGATAACGACAGTAATCATATTGAAAAGAGCAAACTCTTAGACGATATTGCTATGACGCTTGGCGGTAGAGTTGCGGAAGAACTTATCATTAAAGATATTTCGGCAGGCGCGTCTAACGACATTAGCGTTATCACTCAAAGGGCGAGAAAGATGGTTACCGAGTGGGGTATGTCTGACAAAATCGGACCTGTAAATTACGGTGGTGGCGATCAAGTATTTATTGGAAAAGATATGCAAACGAGAGCAACTTATTCTGAAGAACTTGCAAAGATTATCGACGAAGAAGTTGAAAAAATCATTAAAACTGCTCACAAAAAGGCAACCAAACTTCTTACTGAAAACAAATCTAAACTTGATAATATGGCAAGGCTCTTAATCGAAAGAGAAACTATTTATCAAGAAGAAGTTGATATGATTATGGAAGGAAAGTCCGCCGTAGAAATAATGAAAATTATGGAAGGAAGAGACGGGCTTGACAAGCAAAATCCATTTAGAAAAGTAGACCCTTCACTTCAAGAAGAAATCAAAGAAGTAGAAAAGGCTGAAGAGATTAAAGCCGAAGAAATAAAGGAAACTTCAACGGAAGAAACGCCCGTTGAAAACACGGAAGATAACCCCGAAAACAACTAAAAAGGGAGATTTATATGGGCAAAATAATTTCGTTCTCTAACCAAAAAGGTGGCGTAGGAAAAACTACCACTTGCGTTAATTTATCGGCGTGCCTTGCAAAGTACGGCAAGAAAGTTTTGATTGTGGATATGGACCCGCAAGGAAATGCGACCACGGGGCTTGGGCTTAATAAAAGTGCCGTTAAAAACTCTATTTACAACGTTTTAGTTGATGAAACGGCAGTTAAAGACGTTATAATTCCCACGAAAATCGATAGGCTTGATATTTTGCCCGCGGGCATAGACCTTGCCGGCGCAGAAGTTGAACTCGTTTATATCAAAAATAGAGAAAAACGTCTTCAAGAAGCCATCAAATCGGTTGCAAAATATTACGATTATATTACGATTGACTGTCCACCGTCGCTTGGGCTTTTAACGATAAACGCGCTCACCGCGTCTGATAGCATAATTATTCCTATTCAATGCGAATACTTTGCGTTAGAAGGTTTATCGCAACTTATGAACACGATTAAACTCGTAAAGAAACACCTTAACAAAAAACTTGAAATCGAGGGTGTTTCGCTCACGATGTACGACGGAAGGGCAATAGTTTCAAGGCAGATTGCCGAAGAAATTAGAAAGTTCTTTGATAAGAAAGTGTTTAAGACGGTTGTTCCGAGAAACATTAGGGTTTCGGAAGCGCCGAGTCACGGTGTACCCGTAATGATTCACGACCCCAAGTGTTCAGGCGCAAGGGCTTATGAAGAACTCACAAAAGAATTCTTAGCAAAAGGAGAGGTAGAAGATGGCGAATAATAAAGGTTTAGGTAAAGGTTTATCCGCACTCTTTTCTTCAACGGAAGAAGATTACAAAAAGACCTTCGGTGTAACCGAAGAAGATATTAAAACGGGTGTTTTGGAAATAAAAATAGCAGATATTTATCCAAACCCATCTCAGCCGAGAAAGGTTTTTGACCCCAAGGCTCTTGACGAGCTTGCGTCTTCAATCAAAGTTAACGGCGTAATTATGCCTATCGTTTTGAATAAGGACGAGAACGGCAAGTATATGATAATCGCAGGTGAAAGGCGTTTTCGCGCATCAAAGATGGTTGGGCTTGAAACGATACCCGCAATCATTAAAGATTACGACGAAAGAAAGATTCAAGAAATCTCGTTAATTGAAAACTTGCAAAGAGAAGACCTTAACCCCATAGAATCGGCAACGGCAATGAAACAACTTATGGACGATTATGGTCTTACCCAAGAAGAACTTTCTGAAAGAATAGGAAAAAGTCGTTCTGCAATCGCTAACACGCTTAGACTTTTGAGTTTAGACGCGCAGGTTATCAAAATGGTTTCCGACGGTAAACTTTCTCAAGGCCACGCGAGAGCGCTCGTAACGTTACCTATCGACGCGCAAGTTAAAATTGCTAAAAAGAGCGTTTCAGACGGTATGTCCGTTAGAGATATTGAAAGGGAAGTTAAAGACTATTTCAATCCGCCCGAAGAAAAGAAAAGACTTCGCGAAATTAAGAGAAAGCAAGATCAAAGCGCAGAACTTAAAGACCTTATTTCTCGTATGCAACAAGTTTTAGGAACTAAGGTTCAAGCAATCGGCAACGATAAAAAAGGTAGAATTTATATCGATTATTATACGACTGACGACCTTGATAGAATTTGCGATATCATAGAATTTTTGGAAAAGAATCAATCAAAAATAAGATAAAAAAAGGAAGCGTTGCTTCCTTTTAACTTGCTATGTTAAAATTTACTTTACTTAACGAAAAAAACTTAAAAAGGGTACAAAAATATACCAAAGATAGCCCGTATTTAGTTTGCGATATTTCCGCAGGCGTTTTGTATATGTGGAACGACGTGTTTAACGTGAGTTTTGCTATCTTTAACGATACTCTCATATTAAAATGCTGTTTCAAAAACAAGTTTACCGCGTTTTTTTTACCCGTTGGGAAAGACGTTTCGGGCGCGCTTTTAGAGATTGAGCGTTACGCAGAAAGTAAGCATATCCCCTTAAACTTTATGTGCGTTGAAGAAGAGTATCTTTCAATGCTTGAAGATCGTTACGGTGAAGATATAAAGAGTGAATACGATAGAGATTTTAGCGATTATATTTACGATTATCAACGCCTTAAAACACTCGTTGGTAAAAAGTTTAGCGGGCAGAGAAATCACGTAAACGCGTTTAAGAAAGCGTATCCAAATTATAAGTTCAAAAAACTCGAATATAAAGACGTTCCGCGCGTGCTTGAATTTTTGAAGGAATACAAAAAAGAACACAAGAGTAGCGGTAGAATTGAGAAAAACGAGTTCAAAAATACGCTTATGCTCGTTAACAACTTAAAAGTTGCAAACTTTATCGGTTATTATATGGAAATCGATGGGAAAACGTGTTCCTTTACCATCGGCGAATACGTTGGCGGAACTCTCGTTATTCATATTGAAAAAGCCCTTAAAGAATACAGGGGGATATACCCAACTACGTTTAACGAGTTTTTGAAAGCGTGTGAACGTGAGGGCGTTGTGTATATTAACCGAGAAGACGATTCGGGAGATTTAGGACTTCGAACGTCAAAACTACAATACCAGCCCGAAATAATATTAAGTAAGTATTTTGTTGAAGTGGGAAGAGCGATGAAAATAAAACGTCGCCCCGTAATAAAAGGCGATGGAATAGTTTTATCCGCAATTACTCAAAAGGACAAGAAAGATTATTATAATCTTTACGTTAACAAAACTCTCAATAAATATTGGGGTTACGATTATAAAAAAGATATAGAAACTCCAAGCGAAGATGCGTTTTATAATCTGCAACTTAACGATTTTAAGCAAAAAGACAACTTGTGTTTGGCAATCAGAGAAGTTTCTGGCGGAAAAATGCTTGGCGAAGTAGTTCTTCATAATTTTACCTACGATAAAAAAGTAGAAATTGGCGTAAGATTATTAAAAAAATATCAGGGGAAAGGCTTTGCAAGTAAGGCTGTAAAACTAATTTGCGCTTATGCAAAAAGTTTGGGCTTAACCCCCGTTTCAAAATGTTATTTGCAAAACGAAAAGTCGTATAAATGCTTAGTAAGAGCCGGCTTGGTTGAAAGTAGCAGAGATAAAAAATTCGTATATTTTAAGTCGTTATAAACGGCGCTATGCTTTGTTCTTTGCAGTTTTTCAAAATTCCTGCGACCAACAAGGTCGCTCCCTTCCGAAAAACTACAAACGCCTCGCCTAGCTTGTTTCTAACGCCTTAAAAGAGAGCGATGAATAAGCTTAGTTTTCATCGAAATATCCACAACTTTTTGTTTCTAACAAAAAATATCACTTTCGCAAAGCGAAAATATCTCTTGCCGAAATGCAAAGTAGTTAATTTGCTAGATGCGAGTTAGGCAAGGCTCGCGAAACGTTTGAGTTGAAATAGACCTTTTGGTCATTGAAGGTCAAACGATGAGCAGAAACGAAGCATAACGAAGTAAATAGCAAATTAAAAGAAGGTTTTCGGAAAACACTTCATTAAAAAAACCGAGCGTAAACGATACTAAAACGCTCGGTAAAAAACCGAGGAATTATGTTAAAGGAAAAATTAAACGCAAAAAAAATCACAAGAGCAGGCATTATCGGTGCAATTTACGCGGCGTTAACGCTCGCTTTATATCCCATTTCTTTTGGGGCGGTTCAAGTTAGGGTTTCAGAAGCGCTTTGCTTATTACCGCTAATTTTCCCCGAAAGTATACTTGGTTTAGGCGTTGGTTGCTTGATTGCCAACCTTTTTGGAAACGGTGCGTTAGATATTGTTTTTGGAACGATTGCAACGCTCGTTTCGGCAATACTTACCTACTTTGTAGGTAAGAAAATTAAGAAAGTTCCGCTTAAAATTATTGTTGGCGGAATTTTCCCCGTTATTATTAACGCCATTGTTATTCCGTTTACCTTTTTGGCGATAACTGAAAGTTTTGGCGTGTATATGATAACCGCTCTTCAAATTTTTATAGGTCAAGCGCTTGCCGTTTACTTGGTGGGAACACCGCTTTATTTAGCGATTTCTCGCATAAAAAAAAGGTCGTAAAACGACCTTAATTTTTAACTTTTGTAAAAGGTTTGTACATAAGTGTGAAAAACAGCACCCAAAGACCTGCAAGACCTACTAAAACGTAGATTATTCTAGGAATAACGCCTGCGCCGAGAAGGGCTGACACGGGATTGAATCCAAACAAGCCAACCGTAAGCCAAACGAGTGCGCCGATTATCACGAGTACAAAAGAAATAATACTTGTAATTTTCATAAATACCCCCTAAATCTAATATGGGGAGTATTAAAAAAATTATACGTCTATATTCTCAATTAACAACTCGTCAAAATTAACGCTATCAATAAAGTCACCGGGCTTGAACTTGATAAAGTTAAATTTTTCGTAACTCTCCCTATGGTAGTTGATAACTACGGGGGTTGCAATATCGAGTTTTCTACAAGTTTCGCTTAAATGAAAATAAAAGTCAGAACTATAATATTCGCAAACGTTTTTGTAAGTTATGCTTTTTATCGTTCTATGATTTTTTATAAGTTTTGCTGAAATTTTTACCATATAATTATTTTATCATTTTTTATAAGGAAAGGCAAGGAAATCGAAATGGACAATAACAAAATATCTGATAGAGTCATTGAAAGACTTCCTAAATATTATCGTTACTTAAAAGATTTGTGCAATAGTCAAATTGATAGGGTTTCTTCAAAAACTATTTCTAACGCGCTCAACATAACCGCGTCGCAAGTACGCCAAGACCTTTCTCACTTTGGCGGATTTGGTCAAACGGGCGTTGGTTACGACGTTGAGTTTCTAAAAAACTCTATGCAAGAAATTTTGGGGATAAACAAGCGCCACAACGCAATCGTTATCGGTGGTGGTAGAATAGGGCAAGCCCTTATAAGTTACAAAGGCTTTGCCGACGAAAACGTTTTCGTCAAAGCGGTGTTCGACGTAGAAACGGAACATTTATCAGGTGTTTTAGGCGTTGAAGTTTACAATGCTAGTGAACTTGAAGATTATCTATCTAAAAACCACGTTGATATAGCGATAATTTCCGTTCAAAAAGAGTACGCCGAGCAAATGGCAAAACGCGTTGTTGATGCGGGCGTAAAATCTATTTGGAACTTTGCTCCCACCGACCTTTATTTTGGAGGAGGCGTGGTTTGCGAAAATATAAATATGAGCGAGAGTTTAATGCGCCTTATTTATAAGACTAAAAGTTTATAATCAAAAAAGCGAGTTTAGTAAAAACAAACTCGCTTTTTTATTTTGTTGCATTAAAGGTTTCATTGTGTTATAATTATACTGCTAAACAAACTTAATAGGAAAAATTTGAGTATTTTAAGTTAATGGGACTATATACTCTTTTTTTGCTAATACTGTAAACAGGTATTAATTTGATAAAATGCAAATTCTGCTGTTTATGGTTGTTTGATATTTCAAATTTTTCCGTAAGTTTGTTTAGCGACGATTGGAGTTTGCGTTTTTGTGCGTTGACTTTAGTCGGCGCACTTTTTAATTTGTAGGAAAAAGGAGAAAACAACAATGAAAACAATCAAAAAATTATTAGTGCTATTACTTACGGTTTTTGCTTTTTGTGGATTGATTGCTTGCGGTGGCTCTAGCGACAATTCTCAAACCGCTCCGCCTGCGGGTTCAGAACAACCGAGCAACCCAGAACAACCGAGTAACCCAGAACAGCCGAGCAATCCGGAACAACCGAGCAATCCGGAACAACCAAGCAACCCAGAACAACCGAGTAACCCAGAACAACCGAGTAACCCAGAACAGCCGAGCAACCCTTCGAAAGAATCGTTTACAAATATAACGTTTAATGATTTAACGATTGATTATGACGGCAACGAACATACTATTTTCGTAACGGGAGCGCCCGCTCAAGCAACGATAACTTATACAAACGGTGGTCCGTTTATAAATGCGGGCGAATACAATATTTCAGTAAGCATAAGCGCGGAAGGTTATAATACTTACGTTGATTCTGCAAAATTAACTATTAAAAAGATAAATTTCCCATCAAACATTAAGTTTGAAAGTAAAACCTTTGTTTCTACGGGAACTGAAAAATCTATAACGGTCGAAGGGACCCTTCCAGAAAACACTCAAATTGTTTACACAAACAACAAGGCAAGTGTTGCTGGTGTATATAATGCAACTGCAACCTTAAAAAACCCCAACTATATTGATAAAACTTTATCTGCAACGTTAACTATAACAAGCGTTTCACAAGTTGTTGGTAATGCAAAAGCAGTTATTGATACAATAATGCAAAGACCTGATCCTTGGTCTTTCTTACCAGATGCATTTGCAACAGAAAGCCTTGCTTGTTCAAATAGTCCGATTTTAGATTTTTCAAAGAACGTAAGCGTGTCATCAATCAATGATAAATTCATTGGCAAGCAAATGTACGTTTTATGGGAAGGCGTTAAAGAGATGGACTCGCTTTTAGGAAAGTTCGACGCCGTTTTTGCCGTTGGTGAAACGATAGCGGCAACTTATCAAAATTTTATGAACGATAACCCAGATAACTATAACGAGTGGACGGGTTCGGTGGCTGGTTTTAATATAAAAATTGTGGTTAACAATAAGCAAAGTACAATGCTTGTAGGTAATAGCGCGTTTGCCTTGGAACTTTATGCTGATTCTGAAAATAACGTTAATAAAGGTAGAATTCAAATTTCGGAAAACTCTATTTTGAATTACGAAATGCGTGACGATTATCTTAAATTTAACGTAGCGCTTACAGTAAAAGGCGTTTTGGCGATGAAACAAGTTGAGTTTGTAAGAGATGATGATAACGTAACGGGATATTTTTACGAATATACGGGAGCGGAATCAGTTGCATTAAAAACGAGTGCCATTATATCTTTTAACGAAAACTACGCAATCGTTGCAAGTGCAAAAAGAGAAAGCGATGACTTGCTTATTGAAGGTTACGAAGAAGTGTATTCTGCAAAAACTGGCGAATATCTTTCAGCGGAAGTTATAGAAACCAACAAACTTGTTGAATACGATACTTATTGGGTAAAACTTAGCGACGTTTCGGGAATTAATAGTGTAAAACTAATAAAGAATAGTGAAACTCTTCCAAGTAAAAACCATCACGACGTATACGTTAATAATTCAAGTAATAAATTCGAGCCTAAATATAACACGAAACTTACAATTAAAACGTCAAGAAGATTTGATATTGAAATGAAAACCGTTTATTACGTTGTAAAGACGGGTAGCGGAGAAAACGCAGAATATAAGGTTGTTGAAACTGAAATTCCTATGTTGTTTGTACAATCGAATAGTTCTTCAAGTTTTGCAAGTGAAGTTACCGAAATGAATAAAAATACTTTTGCAACTACGCCTTCTTTACCAACGTCTAGTTTAAGTGTTGCAAGTGCAAATATTTCAAACTTTGTTGAAACGTTAAAAGTTGTTAAAGAAAAAGTTACTTATGCTGAACTTAAACAACAATTAGGCAAAAAGAACGAATTTTTTAACTAAACTAAAAACTAACCCCCGACGGAATCGTCGGGGGTTTTAATTTGGAAAAGTATAAAAAGGGAAGAAATTTCCCAAATAAATTTTTATAAATGGGAAAATATTTCCCAATTGCATTGACAAAAAATGGGAAAACGTATATAATGTTTTCAAGGTGATATTATGAAACTTAAAGATATTAGAAAACAAAAAGGGCTGTCTCAAGAAGAGGCGTCGGTTATAATAGGCGTAACTCGTAGGACTTATGCAAAGTATGAAAATGATGAAAATAAGCAATCAAATATTAAATATAAAGCAATGTGTCAAGTGCTTAGCGAGTATGGATTTATTGATGAAGAAACGGGGATTTTAACCGTTGAATTAATTAAGGAGGCTTGCGTGCGCGTATTTTCAAATTATAAAGTAGACTATTGTTATTTGTTTGGTTCGTACGCAAAAGGCAAGGCAACGCCTACGAGTGACGTTGATTTATTTGTGTCCACTAAAGAAACGGGTTTAAGATTTTTTGGGCTTGTTGAAGATTTGCGCATTGAACTTAAAAAGAAAGTTGATTTGCTAAATCAAGAGCAAATTAAAAACAATTTTGAATTAACAAATGAAATATTTTCAAGTGGAGTAAAAATCTATGGATAATATAAAAAATGATAGATATTACGTTGATAAAATACTTGTGGACGTAAGATATTTGATGGGTTTATCTAAAAAATACACTAAAGAACAAATTTTAAGTGATGAAACCGTGCTTGATTCAATATTTTTTCGCTTTATTCAAATTGCGGAAAATTCGAACAAGTTAACTGAGAGTTTCAAAAATAAAAACACAGAAATTGCTTGGAGTTCAATAAGTGGTTTAAGGAATAGAATAGTTCACGATTACGGACATACGGACTTAAACGTTATACTCGACACTTTACAAAACGATATACCTAAACTTTGTGTTTATTTAGAAAACGTTTACTAAAAACTAACCCCCGACGGGATCGTCGGGGGTTTTAATTTATTAAATTAAAGTTTAATTACTTCTTGTCCACCCATGAACGGTCTTAATACTTCGGGAACGGTGATTGATCCGTCTGCATTTTGATATTGTTCAATAAGAGCGGGGAACACTCTTGAAGTTGCTAAGCCCGAACCGTTAAGAGTGTGAACGAAACAAGGTTTACCCGTTTCTTTATTTCTATATCTAGTGTTGTTTCTTCTCGCTTGATAATCTCTTGCGTTAGAAACAGAAGATACTTCCTTAAATATTCCCATTGATGGAATCCAAACTTCAACGTCGTAAGTTCTTGCCATTGATGCAGAACAATCGCCCGCGGCAAGTTTAGAAAGCCTAAAGTGAAGACCTAATTTATCCATAAGCGAACAAGCCTTGTTAACGAGTTCTTCAAAAGCCTTGTCAGACCCTTCGGGAGTAGTGTATTGCACCATTTCAACTTTGTTAAATTGGTGACCTCTTATCATACCGCGTTCTTCAGAACGAGCCGAGCCTGCCTCTTTACGATAACAAGGAGTGTATGCAAAGAACTTAAAAGGAAGTTTTGATTCGTCAACGATTTCGCCTGCGTAAAGGTTAACGAGAGCAGTTTCAGCAGTTGGGAGCATAAATCTATTCTTCTTTCTGTCCTCGTCAACGTCAAGCCAGTAAACTTCGTCAGAGAACTTGGGGAATTGACCTGCACCAAAACCACAGTTATAAGAAAGTTGATGCGGTGGCAAAATAAATTCGTAACCGTCGTTTAAGTGTTCAGAAATAAAGAAGTTAAGGAGCGCCCATTCAAGCCTAGCGCCGTCACCACGGTACGCCCAGAAACCGTTACCTGCAAGTTTAACGCCTCTTTCATAATCGATAAGGCCGTTTTTTACGCAAAGGTCAACGTGGTTTTGAACGGGGAAGTTAAATTCGGGAAGTTTGCCGTAAACCTTAACAACTTCGTTTGCTTCTTTTTCGCCTGCAACTAAATCATCGTCCGGCATATTGGGAAGGCAAGCGATAAAGTTGAAAATCTTTTCTGAAACTTCGTTAATTTCAGCATCGCCGGCAGTAATTTTATCGCCGATAGCGCGCATTTCAGCAAAGATGTTTTCAACGGGAAGACCTTGCTTTTTAAGTTTGGGAATTTCCGCAGAAACTCTGTTTCTTTCCGCTTTCAAACCTTCAATTTCTTTTAAGAGAGAACGCCTTTTTTCATCGAGCGCGATAACTTCAGAAAAGTCAACGTCATATCCCTTTTTTTTGAGCGAAGCCTTTACGACTTCGGGTTTTTCAATAATAAGTTTAATGTCTATCATATCTCACCTATAAAACTTTTGTTTTAATTAGTATATACCACCAAACGATTTTTTGCAAGCGGAATTAACACACAAAAAAATAAATGCGTTAAAATAATTGCGTTTTTTTAAGCGGTATGTTAAAATAAAATTACAAATAATTAAACCGTTGCAAGAAAGAGTAACTTATTTTAAGGCTAAAGAGAGTGGGGTAAGGTGAAAGCCCACGCCGAAAAAGAGCGAAAGTGCGTTTTGCTGTTAAGGGGGACTAATTATCCACGGGTCGCGCCGTTATACGCTTAATGAGAACCAATTAAGGTGGAACCACGTTACTAAAAAGCGTCCTTATGTTAAAGCATAAGAACGCTTTTTTAATCCGTTATTTACATCGCCTATCATCGTTTCTACTTAGCCGATAGACTTCGATGACCAAAAAGGTCTATCTCAGCCTATCGCCAAAGTGAGCCTTGATATGCTTGCAACTAACGTCTTAAAACATCTTTCAACTCAACTTTGAGTAAGCCTAGCTTGCTCAAGCATTAAATAAACTTTTTTAATAATCAAGGATAAAATGAACAAAAAATTGAAATTAGATATTGATGCCGCTATGAAAAACGACCCCGCGGCTAGAACTCGTTTTGAAGTTCGTTTTACATATTCGGGGATAAAAGCGCTTATAATGTACCGTAGGGCAAACTTTTTTTACCGCCACGGGTTTAAGTTTTTAGCGCGAGTTATTTCTCAATCTGCAAAGCGTAAAACGGGAATTGAAATTCACCCCGCGGCAACTATTGCCCCCGGCGTATTTATCGACCACGGCGAAGGGGTGGTTATAGGCGAAACGGCGGTAGTTGAAGAAGGCGTTGTAATTTATCAAGGCGTAACGCTCGGCGGTACGGGTAAGGATAAAGGTAAAAAACGTCACCCAACCGTCAAAAAGGGTTCGGTAATTTCGGCAGGCGCGAAAGTGCTTGGCGGTATTACCGTTGGGGAATACTGTAAAATCGGCGCAAGTAGCGTGGTACTTCAAGACGTTCCGCCCTATTCAACCGTAGTTGGTATTCCTGGAAAAGTTATCAAGATGAACGGAGTTAGAGTAGAGCAAGATTTAGAACAAGATAAGCGCGACCCCGTTTTAGATGAAATCAACTTATTAAAACAAAAAATTCAAGAACTTGAAGAAAGGATAGAAAAAAATGAAACTTTATAACACTTTAACAAGAAAGAAAGAAGATTTTACTACTTTAGATGGAACGGATACCGTTAGAATGTATTCTTGCGGTCCTACCGTATATAATTACGCGCACATAGGCAATTTGCGTACTTACGTTTTTATGGATTTATTAAGAAGAGTTCTTCGCTACGAAGGTTTTAACGTAAAAGGCGTTATGAATATAACCGACGTTGGCCACCTTACCGACGACGGCGATAACGGTGAAGACAAAATGGCAAAAACTGCTCGCGAGCAGAAAAAAGACCCTTGGCAAATTGCTAAATATTACACCGATATTTTTATGAAAGACTTTGGTAGGCTTAATATCGGCGTTCCCGAAATCGTGTGCAAGGCAACTGATTATATAAACGAAATGATAGAGTACGTTGAAGGTTTAGTTGAAAACGGCTACGGCTATGAAACTGACGACGGCATCTATTATGACATTTCAAAGTTCAAAGATTACGGTCAATTATCTGGAAACACGCTTGAAGACCTTAAAGCAGGCGCTCGCATTGAAGTTAACGACGGCAAGCGCAATCCTTACGACTTTGCTATTTGGAAGAAAGCGCCCAAAGAACACATTATGCAATGGCCTAGCCCTTGGGGGCAAGGTTATCCCGGTTGGCATATCGAGTGTTCAACGATGTCAAGAATCCACCTTGGCGACGTGTTCGATATTCACACGGGCGGTGTTGACCATATCCCCATTCACCACGAAAACGAAATTGCTCAAAGTGAAGGCTTAACGGGTAAAAACCCTGCAAAATTCTGGATTCACGGTGACTTTATGCAAGTTGACGGTGGTAAAATGAGTAAATCTCTTGGAAACACCTATACTATCGATCAACTTATCGAAAAAGGCTATTCGCCGATGATATTTAGATTCTTCTGCTTAAACGCTCACTACCGCAAAAAACTCAACTTTACGTTTGAGGGTATGGACGGGGCTAAAGTTTCTTACGAACGCCTTTGCGCATCATTATTAAAACACAAAAATTCGCCCGCAAAAACGAGCGAAGAAGTGCTTAACAAGTACAAAAAAGAATTTTCTGAAGACGTGGCGGACGATCTCAACGTTCCGTCTGCTCTCGGCGTTCTCTTTACTATGCTTAAAGAGCCTGCATCAAAAGATATTTACGATTTAGCGCTTGATTTTGATAGAGTGTTTGGTTTAAGCCTTGATAAAATCGAAGAGAAAAAGGAACAAGATATTCCCGCTGAAATAATCGAAAAAGCCGAGCAAATGCAAAAGGCAAGAGCAGAAAAGAACTGGCCTGTTGCCGATGCGTTAAGAGCGGAAATAGGCGAACTTGGGTATATCGTAAAAAATACTAAGGATGGATATTCTATAGACAAAAAGTAAAAAATATCACTAAAAAAGCACGCAAACTGCGTGCTTTTTACTTATTCTATTACATATTTTTGCGGGGTTAAAACGCCGGGGATTTCTTCTATAAGTTTTCCACCGTGAGATTCAATAATCTTTCTCGATCCCACGTTTTCTTTATAGCAACAAATCACTATTTTGTCATTGGGGTTTAACTTTCTAAACTCCTTAATCGCAAGTGAAAGAGCAAGTTTTCCATAACCTTTTCCACGGCAGTTAGAACTTATCGAATAACCTATATTCCCTTCAAAATTCTTATCTAACATCTCGTTTAGAAAGGGGCGAATATTCACAGCGCCAACGATAGTATCCGTGTCCTTTTCCACCATAACGTATTGAAAAAACGGCGTTTCGTTTTGATAGTAATTAGTAAACGGGATTTGCTCCTTTTCCTTATAATATTTAACTAAATTTTCAAAACTAAGCCCGTCTTCAAACTCAACGCCCTTAAAAGACCCGCTTGCTTTTACGAGTTCTTCAAGATATTTTGAAAACCCTTCTTTATCTTCTATTTTAACCTTTCTTAAAATTAAGTTATCCATAGTTTTACTTCCCTTTTGAAAGTTTATAAACCGCTTTTAACGTAAGTAGCCACTCGATTGATTTTTCGGGAGCGTCGGGGCAAATTCTATACGTGTCGTTATCGTCTTGAAGTTCAAAGCATTTTCCTGGAGTTGACGGCAGAATAGGGGTTTTCGTTGCAGAAATCTCTTTGAAAAACGGCTTATTATATAGCGTTCCGTCAAGCGTAAATTTTTCCTTGTCAAGCGAAACTATCGCTCTGCCAGCAAGTTCAAATTTTCGTTTTTTATCGTTAATTTTATAAACGTCAGCCCCCGTTGAAACGTTAAAATTTGGAGTGGACGCAACCTTTTCGTAAACGCTCTTTTCAATGAAACGATGCCAGTCGCTAACCAGACTATAAACGAGCGGTTTTGCTCCGTTTGATTTCAAAATACCCGTTTCGTCACTTATAACCGAATAACCGCAAGATTTACAAGTTAATTGGTTTAAGTTTACAACTTTCATTGAGTATTCTTCACCGCAGTACGGGCATTTGTATAAGACGTTTTCAATGCCTAAAAGATTATCGCCACGCTTGTACTTAACCCCGTCTAAGAGATTGTTTTTGTACGCGTCGAAATAAAGATGAGAAGTTATAAGTTGCAAGGTGTGTTCTACGCTTAATTCGTTAAGTTCTTCACGGCTTGCAAGTTTATAAATTTCAAGAGTTGGTTTACCTTTTCTCATAACCTTAGACCACTTTGGCTTAGTGAGAAAAGTTCCTCTAAATTTTGCAACGTAAACGTCGGCGTCAAACCATTTAAGAGTTTTAGCCGTAGCGTCTGGAATAGGCGTTCCCGCTCCGCCTTCGGGCATCAATCCTGCGGGGAAAATAACGAGCGTTTTATTATCGTCAAGCACCGCTTTCATTTTGCGCATGTCAAGCACCGTCGTTTGAAATTGATTTTTTTCAATAACGCCCGCTTTTATTATTAAATTTTTAATCGGCATAGTTCTAAGCATAGTCTTGCTCATTACTATGTGCGCCGACCCTTTTAAGTATGCAAGTATTCCCATAAAATCGTAAAACGATTCATGATTGCAAATTACAACTTTTTTACGCCCGTCGTTTGGCGCGTACTCGTTCTTTACAAGTTTCAAATTCAGTTTGAAAGAACAAAAAAACTTGGATGCAATTTTTGCAACTCCATAAACAAAAGGGTTTATTTTGTTGTACGGTTTAGAATTTTTCATGTTACAAGTATAATTTATATTGCAAATTAAGTCAAACAATGCCTTCTAAAATGAAAAATATTGTACACATGTAAAATAATTTTATAAAAATTATAAAATAATTCGGAAAAATCTTCAAAAACCTACTAAAAACGCTATGCGTTATAAAAAATATATGTTATACTATATTTGCGTTTGGCGGAATAAGGATAATTATATCCTTTTACCGCTTTTGATTTTGAAAAACATTGTTAAAAATTTAACAAATAAAATATTGGAGAAAAGAAAATGAAAAGAAAGATTACAATCATTGGCGCAGGCGCAGTAGGCTCATCAATAGGATATCTTCTCGTAGCGCAAGGCACGGCGTCGGAAATCGTATTTATCGACGTTAATAACGAAAAGGCTCTTGGCGAAGCGATGGATATTTATCAAGCAACTCCGTTCCTTAATCCCGCAATCGTAAGAGCAGGCGATTATGAAGACGCTAAAGGTTCTGATATTGTAATAATTACGTCGGGCGTAGCAAGAAAGCCTGGTCAAACGAGAATTGACCTTGCTCAAATCAACGTTAACATCTTAAAGAGCATTGCTCCTAAAATTTCTGCGGTTTGCCCTGATGCGTTATACGTTATCGTTGCTAACCCCGTTGACGTTTTAACTTACACTTTCCATAAAATTACTAATATTCCAACTAACAGAATTATCGGTTCGGGAACTAGCCTTGATACGGCGCGTTTAAGAACAAGGCTTTCTGAAATTTATAAGGTATCACCTCTTCAAGTTGACGCTGACGTTTTAGGTGAACACGGCGATACTTCTTTCGTTCCTTGGTCAAAGGTAAAAATCGCAGGCGTGAATATTGACGAGTATGCTGACGTTGTTACCGATCCTTCTATAAAGATTGAACCTTACGATAAAGAAGAAGTTGCCGAATACATTAGAAAGTCTGGCGGAATTATCATTTCTAGAAAGGGCGCAACTTACAACGGCGTTGCCGCTGCGGTTGCTTACATTTGCAAGTGCTTATATTCAGGCGTTGATAGCGTTGTTTGCGTATCCGTTTTAATGAAAGGCGAATACGGAATTAAAGACGTTTGCATTTCAATCCCTGCAGTTTTAGGCGTTGATGGAATTAAAACGACCTTAACTCCTACCTTAACTGAAGAAGAAGTTGAGAAACTCGTAGCATCTGGCGAGGCTATGAAAGCTGTAATTAATCAAATTAACGTGTAATCCCGTTAAAGAAACGAAAAAATAAAACGACTATAAATTCAATAGAATTTAACTTAACAAGGAGAAACTATGGAATACCGCATTGAAAAAGATACGATGGGTGAAATGCAAGTTCCTGCAGATAGGTACTGGGCTGCCCAAACTCAAAGAAGTTATCAAAACTTCAAAATTGGCGGAGAAGTTATGCCAAGAGAAATTACTCACGCTTTCGGTATACTTAAAAAGGCTGCTGCTTATGCAAACCACCGTTTAGGTAAAATTGACGATGAAAAGTTAAACGCAATTTCTAAAGCGTGTGACGAAGTTATCTCGGGCGAACTCAACGGGCATTTCCCGCTCGTAGTTTGGCAAACGGGTTCTGGCACTCAATCAAATATGAACGCCAACGAAGTTATAGCAAACCGTGGTAACGAAATCGCAGGCAAAAAACTTCTTCATCCAAACGACGATATTAATAAGAGCCAATCTAGTAACGATACTTTCCCAACTGCAATGCACATTGCTGCGGTTATTGCAATTGAAGATAAGTTATTCCCTGAAATCGACGCGCTCATTGAAGTATTCAAGCGTTTAGAAAAGGAAAACGAAGGAATCGTTAAGAGTGGTAGAACTCACCTTCAAGACGCTGTTCCCGTAAGTTTCTCTCAAGAAATTAGCGGTTGGAGAAATATGCTTGAAAAATCAAAGGGCATGCTTGAACTTTCTCTCCCCGGTCTTAAAGAACTTGCGCTCGGCGGTACTGCCGTTGGCACGGGTCTTAACGCTCCAAAGGGTTTTGATACTGCGGTTGCGGAAGAAGTTTCTCGCTTAACAGGTAAAACTTTCAAGACGGCGGACAATAAGTTCCACGCCTTAACTGCAAAAGATGAAATCGTGTTTGCTCACGGTGCGTTGAAAGCGCTCGCCGCTGACCTTATGAAGATTGCAAACGACGTTAGATGGCTCTCAAGCGGTCCACGTTGCGGTCTTGGCGAAATCTTTATTCCTGAAAACGAACCGGGTTCTTCAATAATGCCCGGTAAAGTTAACCCAACTCAATGCGAATCGCTTACAATGGTTGCAGTTCAAGTAATGGGTAACGACGCGGCTGTTGGTTTTGCCGCATCACAAGGCAATTTTGAACTTAACGTATTTATGCCCGTTATCATTTATAATTTCTTACAATCGGCTAAGTTGCTTGCAGACGGTATTCGTTCGTTCAACTTAAACTGCGCGTCTGGAATTAAGGCAAACAAAGAAAAGATGAAATTCAACTTATATAATTCTTTGATGCTCGTAACCGCTCTTAACCCTTACATCGGATATGAAAACGCGGCTAAAACTGCTAAACTTGCGCACAAGGAAAACATCAGCTTAAAAGAAGCGTGCGTTTCTCTTGGTTTCTTAAGCGCGGAAGAATTTGACAAGGTGTTCAAACCTGAACAAATGGTGTGATTATGAAATTTTCTTATTATCCGGGTTGTACCCTTAAAACTAAAGCAAAAGATTTAGACTTATACGGAAGAAAGTGCCTTGAAAAATTAGGCGTTGACTTTGAAGAAATCAAAGAGTGGCAATGTTGCGGTGCGGTTTACCCCGTTTCTCGTGACGAAGTTGCTACTAAACTTTCAGCCGTTAGAACTTTGGCAAGCGCAAAGGCAGAAGACGGAAAACTTCTCACTCTTTGCTCTGCTTGTCACCACGTTCTCAAAAGAGTGAACGACGATATGAAAAACGACGCTAATATTCGTTTGAAAGCAAACAACTATCTCGCTCTTGAAGAGGCTTACGAAGGCGAAACGGACGTTATTCACTATCTTGAACTTTTAAGAGATTACGTTGGCTTTGATAAACTTAAAGCGGCGGTTGTAAATCCGCTCAAAGGTCAAAAGATCGGTGCTTATTACGGCTGTTTACTTCTTCGCCCATCTCAAACGCTCGCGTTTGACAATCCTGAAAATCCAAGCATCATCGAAGATTTTATAACTGCAATTGGAGCAACCCCCGTTAAATACGCGTTCAGAAACGAGTGCTGTGGTGCATACGTATCTGCAACCAACAAAGAAATAGCGGTTAAAAAGAGCAGTAAAGTTATGGATTCGGCAAAAAACGCAGGTGCGGAAAAAATCGTTACCGCTTGTCCGCTTTGTATGTATAACCTTACTGAAAACGGCAATAGTGACGTTCCCGTATATTACTTTACGGAACTTCTTGCCGAAGCGCTTGGCGTAAAGGAGTAAGATATGGAAAAGAAAGAACAAGTTGAACTCATTAAAGAAAGAAGTGGAACTGACGTTAGAAAATGTATGAAATGCGGTAAATGTTCGGGTAGATGCCCAGCGTATGCCGATATGGATATTAAGCCACATCAGTTCGTAACTTATATAGAAAAAGGCGAAATTGATAAACTTTTGAGCAGCAAATCTCTCTACACTTGTTTAAGTTGTTTTGCTTGCGTAGAAAGATGCCCGCGTGGAGTTGCTCCTGCAAACGTTATTGAAGCAGTTCGCCAAGAAGTTATAAGACAACAAGGCGGAAACAAAGTTCCTGCTGAAACCGTTCCTCAAATGATTGACGAAACGATCCCACAACAACTTCTCGTAAGTATGTTCAGAAAATTAAACAAATAATCGAGGGAGTAGACAATGCAAAAGATTGGTGTATTTGTATGTTGGTGCGGTAGCAATATCGCAGCGACGGTTGACGTAAAGAAAGTTGCCGACGTGTTAAGGTTAGAGCCTGGCGTAGTGATTTCTGAAAACTATCAATATATGTGTTCTGAAAACGGCCAAGCACTTATTAGAAACGCGATTAAAGAGCACGGCTTAACGGGCGTCGTAGTATGTTCTTGTTCTCCAAGAATGCACGAAGCGACTTTTAGAAAGACTTGTGAAAGCGCAGGTCTTAACCCCTATATGGTTGAAATTGCAAACATAAGGGAACAATGTTCTTGGATTCACAAGGATATTGAAGAGGCTACTGAAAAAGCAATAGTTTTAGGTAGAAGCGCTATCGCAAAACTTAAACTTAACGCTCCGCTCACCGCGGGTGAAAGCGCCGTTATTAAAAGAGCGCTCGTTATCGGTGGTGGTATTGCGGGTATTCAATCTGCTTTAGATATCGCGGAAGCGGGTTATGAAGTTGACATCGTTGAAACTTCTCCAACTATCGGCGGTAACATGGCAAAACTCGATAAAACGTTCCCCACGCTCGACTGTGCGGCTTGTATTTTAACGCCGAAGATGGTTGATTGCGCTCAAAACGAAAAAATCGACATTATGACTTTTAGTGAAATCGAATCGGTTAAAGGTTTCGTTGGTAACTTCAAAGTTCAAATTAGAAGAAAAGCAAGATTCGTTGACGAAAAGAAATGTACGGGCTGTGGCGTATGTATGCAAAAATGCCCTTCAAAGAAAGGTCTTAACGATTTCAACATGGGTCTTAACAAGCGCCCTGCAATTTATATTCCGTTTGCTCAAGCAATCCCGAACGTTGCAATCATCGACCCTGAACAATGCTTGAAACTTAAAAACGGCAAGTGTGGTCTTTGCGCAATGAACTGTCAAGTAAACGCTATTGATTACACTCAAAAAGATGAAATCATCGAAAGAGAATACGGCGCAATCGTAGTTGCTACGGGTTACAAGCCTATCTCACTTGAAAACTTCAACGAATTTGGTTATTCAAGCTATCCCGACGTTGTAACTTCACTTGAACTTGAAAGACTTATGAACGCGGCTGGTCCTACGGATGGTCACTTAGTTCGCCCGTCAGACCACAAAGAACCTAAGGTTATCACCTTTATTCAATGCGTTGGTTCAAGAGATACGTCAGGTTGCGGTAAGCCGTATTGCAGTAAGATTTGCTGTATGTATACTGCTAAACACGCAATGCTTATTCGTGAAAAATATCCTAACACCGAAGTTCACGTATTCTACATAGACGTTAGAACTCCCGGCAAGAACTACGACGAGTTCTTTAGAAGAGCGGTTGAACAATACGGCGTTGACTATATCAAAGGTATGGTTGGTAAAGTTTACGAAGAAAACGGCAAACTTATGGTTCAAGGCTCAGACCTTATCAACAATGAACAAGTAGTAATTCCTTCCGACTTAGTAGTACTTGCTGCGGCAATAGAACCTAACCCGTCGGTTAGAAATATTGCAACTATGGTAACTGCAAGTATTGATACTAACAACTTCCTTACCGAAGCGCACGCAAAACTCCGTCCCGTAGAAAGTCCTACGGCAGGCATTTTCTTATCAGGCGTATGTCAAGGCCCGAAAGATATTCCTGAAACGGTATCTCAAGCGAGTGCTTGCGCTGCGAAAGTAGTAGGTCTTTTGAGTAAAGATAAACTTAAATGTAACGCTTGCGTTTCTCACTCTGACGAAATGCTTTGTACGGGTTGTTCGGTTTGCGCGAACGTTTGTCCTTACGGCGCAATCACTTACGTTGACAAAGAATTTAGAATCGGTGGAGGCAAAACCGAAACTAGAAGAGTTGCTAGCGTTAACGAAGCGGTATGTCAAGGTTGTGGCGCATGTACGGTTGCTTGTCCGTCTGGCGCAATGGATCTTAAAGGATTTAGCAACAAGCAAATTATGGCGGAGGTAGACGCGATATGCAAGAGATAAATAACGCTAAAAAACCATTGATCGTTGCATTTTGTTGTAACTGGTGTAGTTACGCGGGCGCGGACTTAGCAGGTTCTTCAAGACTTTCTTACCCCGCAGAAGTAAAAATTATAAGAGTACCTTGCTCTTGTAGAGTAAACCCAATGTTCGTATTAAAGGCTTTCCAAAGGGGAGCGGACGGCGTAATTTTATGCGGTTGTCACCCAGGCGATTGCCACTACACGACTGGTAACTATTACACAAGAAGAAGAATGAGTTTACTTTTCAGTATGCTCGACTATCTTGGAATTGAAAGAGAAAGAACTCGCGTTGAGTGGGTATCTGCGGCTGAAGGCGCAAAATTCTCTGCCGTTATGAACGACTTTGCTAGCAAAGTTGCATCTCTTGGAGAAAATAAACGCTTGGAGGATTTAAGATGCAAAGAATAGAATCTATGATGATTGAAAAAGCAAAAGCGCTTTTATCTTCGGGCGAAGTAAATAGAGTTCTCGGTTGGAAGAAAGGCGAATTAGGTTTTGACGTTGAACCTTGCGTGTTTACTTCTGAAGATTCCCTTAAAGATTTCGTTTACAACGCTTTTTGCGGAGCAAACCTTTCAAAATATTTAGTTGGCGAAACTAAAAAAGAAGGCAAGATTTTAGTTTTCTTAAAACCTTGCGATAGTTACAGTTTTAATCAACTTATCAAAGAGCACAGGATTAATAAAGACAACGTTTACACGGTAGGCGTTGAGTGCCAAGGTAAAGTTGACAATTCTAAACTTAAAGAAAACGGCATTGAAATAGTAGACGGCGTTGTTGAAACGGTTGAAGAAGTTACTATCAAGGCAAACGGCAAAGATTACGCTTTCAAGAAAGACGAAATCGTTTTAGGTAAATGTTCAGTTTGCGAAAAGAAACTTCTTTCTTACGACGAAGTTATTTCAATTAACGAAAAGAGAACTCCGTCAATCGACCGTTTTGAAATGGTTAAAAAGTTAGAGTCAATGACTGCCGATGAAAGATACGCGTTCTGGAAAGATCAACTTTCAAACTGTATTCGTTGTAACGCTTGTAGAAACGTATGTCCTGCTTGTACTTGTACTAAATGCGTATTCGATAACGATAATTCGGGTATAGCAAGCAAGGCAAATAGCGATAGTTTTGAAGAAAAGATGTTCCACATAATTAGAGCGTTCCACGTTGCGGGAAGATGTACTGACTGTGGCGAGTGTTCAAGAGTTTGTCCTCAACACATTCCCCTTCATCTTCTTAACAGAAAGTTTATTAGCGATATCAATAGACTTTACGGCGAATATCAAGCAGGTGAAGACACTGAGTCTAAAGGTCCGCTCACTAACTTTACAAAAGGCGATGCAGAGCCGAGCGAAGTTTTCGGAGGTAACAACTGATGAAAAAGATAGCAATTAAGAATTTAGACTTATTATATAAGGAAATAGCGAGCGCTCAAGAACTTTACCTTCCCGTTAAAGTTGCGGGCGCAACGAACTTCAAAAAATTCGAAGACGGCGTTGACGTTGATATTAAATCACTTCAAACCGTAAAATCTGCTAAAGATTTATTCTTCCCTCAATCTGAAGATATGATGGAGTTTAAGACTTCGGGTAAAAACATTGAAATCAAAGACGCTAGAAAACAAGCAGTACCTTTCGTACTCTTCGGCGTTCGCGGTTGTGATTTTAAGAGTTTTGAAGTTTTAGATAAAGTGTTCCTTGCCGAACCTGTTGACACTATGTATAAGGCAAAGAGAGATGCGGTTACCGTAATAACTCTTGCTTGTAACAATCCTGAAAGTTCATGTTTCTGTAAAGTATTCGGCGTAGATGCGTCAAACCCCAAGGGCGATATTCAAGCAACTATCGCAAATGAAGAAATGTTCTTTGAAGCGCTTACTGAAAAGGGTAGCGAATTGCTTTCAAAACTCACTTGTCTTGAAGACGGCGATGCTAAGAAGGTAGAAGATGAAAAGGCTGAAATCGTTAAAAAGATAGACGCGCTTCCCTTTGTAAATCTCGACCTTTCAGACTTCAAGGGCGAAAACCTTATGAAACTCTTTGATAGACCTGAGTGGGAAGAACTTTCTAAAGCTTGCTTGGGTTGCGGAACTTGTACTTTCGTTTGCCCAACTTGCCAATGCTTTGACATTAGAGATTTTGAAACTAACGCAGGTGTAAAGAGATTTAGATGCTGGGATTCTTGCATGTATTCTGACTTTACTAAGATGGCGGCGGAAAATCCGAGAAAAACTCAAATGCAACGCTACCGTCAAAGATTTATGCACAAACTTTGCTACTTCCCGTCTAATAACGACGGCGAGTATGGTTGCGTAGGTTGCGGAAGATGCGTTAAAAAATGCCCGCAATCACTCAATATCGTAAAAGTAATTAAGAAAATCGGAGGTAAAATCAATGACTAACGAAGCGCTTATTCCAGTAATCGGCGTAATAACCGACATAAGAAGAGACACCCCCGACGTAAAGACTTTTAGAGTAGTTACTCCCGACGGAAAGAAGGCTTTTGAACACATGCCCGGTCAATGCGCGATGCTTTCTATCCCCGGCGTAGGCGAAGCGATGTTCTCAATTACTTCATCTCCAACGAACACCGAATTTATGGAATTTTCTATAAAGAAATGCGGTTGCGTAACTTCTTGGCTTCACCAAGCCGAAGTTGGTCAACAAATCACAATTCGTGGACCTTATGGCAACGGTTTCCCCGTAACCAAAGACTTCAAGGGTAAAAACTTACTCTTTATAGCAGGTGGTATAGGCTTAGCGCCACTCCGTTCAGTAATTAACTACGTTAGAGCGCATAGGGAAGATTACGGTACGGTTGATATCGTTTACGGCTCACGTTCAATGGACGATTTAGTTGATTTCAAAGAAATTCAACAAGAGTGGGTAAACGAAAAAGACTTCAACGTATATCTTACGATTGACCGCCCGCAAGACGGTTGGGACGGCCACGTTGGTTTCGTACCTGCGTACGTTAAAGAAGTTAATATCCCTACGGATAGAACAGCGGTACTTTGCGGTCCGCCGATAATGATTAAGTTCACACTCCAAGCCCTTTTAGAACTTGGATTTGAAAAGACTCAAGTATTTACTACGCTTGAATTTAGAATGAAATGCGGTATTGGTAAATGCGGTCGTTGTAACGTAGGCAATCAATACATTTGTAAAGACGGTCCTGTATTCCGTATGGACCAACTCGAAGAACTTCCTTCAGAGTATTAAAATCGGAAATAAGGACTAGGAGAAAACTATTATGGAAAAAATGGTAAACGTTTACTTTTTCGGTAAAAAATACGAAGTACCTCAAAGTCTTACTATTATGAAGGCTATGGAGTATGCAGGCTATCAACTCGTTCGCGGTTGCGGTTGCCGTAACGGCTTCTGTGGCGCGTGCGCAACTTTATATAGAATTAAGGGTAAAACCGAACTCAAAACTTGCCTTGCTTGTCAACAACAAGTTGAAGAAGGAATGTACGTAGCAACTCTTCCTTTCTTCCCACTCGTAAAGCAAGTTTACGATATTCAAAAGGTTAAACCTACTGAACAAATTATGATGCAACTTTATCCTGAAATTTATAGTTGTATCGGCTGTAACGCTTGTACTAAGGCTTGCCCGCAAGAACTTAAAACTATGCAATACATAGCTTACGCTCAACGCGGTGAATACGCTAAGTGCGCGGAAGAATCTTTCGACTGTATTATGTGCGGTCTTTGTTCTTCAAGATGCCCGGCTGGTATTTCTCATCCGCAAGTTGCAATTCTCGCTCGCCGTCTTTACGGTAAATACATTGCTCCTGAGTGCGCTCACCTTCTTGAAAGAGTTCAAGAAATCAACGAAGGCAAGCACGACGAAAGCATGGCAGACATTATGAACAAATCTCTCGAAGAGCAAAAAGCGCTTTACAATACGAGAGATATTGAAAAGTAAGGAGGGGTAAAAAGATGTATCAATATACTCAAGAACAACTTGATTCAATAAAGAAAGTAGAAGCGTCAAGAAGCGAAAGACTTAAAAATCTTCACGCAAGAATGACTGCTGAACAAAAAGATGCAGTTCTTAAAGAATTCCACCCCGACTATATCGAAGGCGCTTACGAAACTTTACAAGTAGGCCCTAACAAAGGTGAAAAAGTTCTTCACGAACTTGCAGATCTTTTACAAGGCAAGTCAAGACTTGACCCTAAGAAAATCGACCTTAAAAATCCCGACTATGACGTTGACGTTTTAGTTATCGGTGGCGGTGGCGCAGGTTCTTCTGCCGCAATTACTGCTCACGGTAACGGCGCAAACGTTATGATCGTAACTAAACTTAGAATTGGCGACGCTAACTCAATGATGGCAGAAGGCGGTATCCAAGCGGCTGATAAGCCTAACGATAGCCCTGCTCAGCACTATCTTGACGCGTTCGGTGGCGGTCACTTTGCCGCTAAACCTTGCCTTCTTGAAAAACTCGTTAAAGAAGCACCAGACGCTATTCGTTGGCTTTCTGATCTCGGCGTAATGTTCGATAAAACTGCTGACGGCGAGATGGTTACCACTCACGGTGGCGGTACTTCAAGAAAGAGAATGCACGCTTGTAAAGACTATTCTGGCGCTGAAATCATGAGAACTCTTCGTGATGAAGTTATGAATAGGGGAATCCCCGTTGTTGACTTTACTGCAGCGATTGAAATTATCAAAGACGATCAAGGTAGAGCAGCAGGCGCAGTTTTACAAAATATGGAAACTGGCGAAATCTTAATTGCTAAGGCAAAAACCGTTATTATTGCAACCGGTGGCGCAGGAAGACTTCACTATCAAGGATTCCCAACTTCTAACCACTACGGCGCAACGGCAGACGGCTTAGTTCTCGCTTACCGCGCAGGCGCAAAACTCTTATACGCTGATACTTTACAATATCACCCGACCGGCGCTGCTGAACCCACTCAAATTTACGGCGCGCTCGTTACTGAAAAAGTTCGTTCGCTCGGCGCTCAACTCGTTAATAAAGACGGTGAAGCGTTCGTATATTCGCTTGAAACTCGTGACGTTACTGCATCTACTATCATTAGAGAATGTAAAGGTCGTGGTAACGGCGTTAAGACTACTGACGGCGAAGGCGTATGGCTTGATACTCCGATGATTGAAATTATCGGTGGCGAAGGCACTATCGAAAAGAGAATTCCCGCAATGATGAGAATGTTTGGTAAATACGGTATAGATATTAGAAAAGAACCTATCCTTATTTATCCAACTTTACACTATCAAAACGGCGGTATCGATATCGATGCAGACGGTCAAACTACGCTCGTTGAAAACTTATACGTAGCAGGCGAAGCAGTAGGGGGTATCCACGGTAGAAACAGACTTATGGGTAACTCACTCCTTGATATTATCGTATTCGGTAGAAACGCTGGTAAGTATGCTAGTGAAAAGTGTAAGTCTGTAAAAGTTGGCAAACTTACTTTATCTCACGTAACTGACTTTAACAAAGAACTTAAAGAAGCAGGCGTAAATACTGGTAAAGTATCTCCGCAATTATTGCCTAACTATAAAAGAGGAGATATGTAATTTAAGCCGTTATAAACGGCGCTATGCTTTGTTCTTTGCGATTTTTCGAAATTCCTGCGACCACGTAGGTCGCTCCCTTCCGCAAAATCTCAAACGCCTTGCCTAGCTTGTTTCTAACGTCTTAAAGTGAAGGATAAATAAACTTTGCTCAAAACAAAACAATAATTTTAGCGTTTGGCGAATTTCGCCAAACGCTAAACTAATGTAATATTACTTGGAGAAAATTATGGAAAATCAAAATAAAAAAAGTAGCAGATTGTTATGGACTATTATTGCAATCGTAGCGGTTGTTTTAATTGCAGGTTGGTGTATAGCAAGCGCTATTATTAACCCTAAATCCGTAGGCGACGTTGTGGTTAAAGAAGGCGTTGTTAACGTATTCAACTTTTCAACCACTTTCGTTCTTTTCGTAGTAGCCTTTTTAATTATTGCGCTTGGTTATTTACTTGGTAGCATTGATATTAAGGGCGTAACTTTAGGAACGGCAGGCGTATTCTTAGTTGCTATACTTTTCGGTTTCTTATGTACTATTATCCCCGAAAACGTTCCCCTTCTCAACGCTTTCCTTATTAAAGATACTTCTCACACCGTTGTTAAATATCTTTCTAGCCCTCTTCAAAACATCGGTCTTATTTTATTCGTAGGCTCGGTTGGTTTTATTGCAGGCCCTAACTTTTTCAAAGATTTAGCAAGAAACTTCAAAACTTATATCGTTTTAGGTATTGTTATTATTTTATCGGGAACTTTAGTTGCAGTAATCTGCACTCTTTTAACTCCCGAATACGGCCCTGAATTTTGGTCTGGCGTACTTTCTGGCGCACTCACTTCAACTCCGGGTTTCTCTGCTGCGGTTGACGCTGCTGATCCTTCTCTTAAATCAATAATTACTTTAGGTCACGCTTTAGCGTATCCGTTTGGCGTTGTAGGCGTTGTATTATTCGTTCAACTTCTTCCTAAATTATTAAAAGTTGATATGGATAAGGAAAGAGAACTTCTTAAAATCGGCGCAACTGAACACGCAAGAGATTATTCAAAATATTTCAAGTGCGAACCGTTTGGTTTTATGCCTTTTGGTTTAGCCGTTATTTGCGGTTTACTTTTAGGTTCTATTACTATCCCCCTTTCGGGCGAAGGTTATAACGGTCCATGTTTCTCACTTGGAACGACTGGTGGCGTACTTATTATGTGTTTAGTATTCGGTCACCTTGGCCACATCGGTAAAATTTCTCTTGAAGTTACCGAAGGAACTAAAAAAGTTCTCCGTGAATTTGGTTTAGCGCTCTTCTTACTTGGCGCAGGCTTTGAAGGTGGCGTTGCTCTCGTTGAACAAATCAGAGCGTTTGGTGGCGCAATCGTTGCTTGGGGCTTTATTGGTGGCGCGGTTATGACAATTGTTCCTATGTTTGCAGGTTTCTTTATTTCAAAGTACCTTATGAAACTTCCTCTTCTCAACGGTCTTGGTTCAATTACCGGTGGTATGACTTCTACTCCTGCTCTTGGAACTTTAATTCACGTTTCAAAAACTGAAGACGTAGCGTCTGCGTACGCATCAACTTATCCTATTGCGCTTGTGTTAGTTGTACTCGCTTGCCAACTTATGATCACCCTCCTTTAAGTCGTTAAAAACGGCGTATTTCTGCGTTAACTGCCAAGTGTGTACGATTACAATGACCAAAAAGGTCTATTGTACCCGCCCCCACTTGTCGAGCCTTGAAATACTTGTTTCTAACGCCTTAAAGTAGAGCATTGAACAAACTTTGAGTTAAACAAACAAATTGGAGAAAAAAATTATGTTTTTTGATAAACTTAAACAATTAGACAATGAGGTTTTTGTTTCAGTTGAAAGAGAACTTCATCGTCAACAAGAAAATATTGAACTTATAGCATCTGAAAATATCGTTAGCGAAGCGGTACTTCTTGCCGCTGGCACGGTGCTTACTAACAAGTACGCCGAAGGCTATCCCGGAAAGAGATATTACGGCGGTTGCGTGTACGTTGACGAGGTTGAAGAAATAGCAAGAGAACGCGCTAAAAAATTATTCGGCGCAGAGCACGCTAACGTTCAACCGCACAGCGGGGCAAACGCAAACTTAGCAGTATTTTTCGCCCTTCTTAATCCGGGCGATACCGTTCTTTCACTTTCACTTGCAAACGGCGGTCACTTATCTCACGGCTCTCCCGTTAACATCTCTGGTAAATATTTTAATATCGTTCCTTACGAAGTAAGTTTAGAAGAGCAAGTTCTTGATTACGATAAAATTAGAGAACTCGCTATTGCTCATAAGCCAAAACTTATTTTAGCAGGCGCAAGCGCATACGCAAGGGCTATTGATTTCAAAAAGTTTAGAGAAATTGCAGATGAAGTTGGCGCATACTTAATGGTTGATATGGCGCATATTGCAGGCTTAGTTGCAGCCGGCGTTCACGAAAGCCCCGTTCCGTATGCAGACGTTGTTACGACTACTACGCACAAGACTTTGCGCGGTCCTCGTGGCGGTATGATACTTTGTAAAGAAGAGTATGCAAAGGCAATTGACAAAGCGGTTTTCCCAGGAACTCAAGGCGGTCCGCTCATGCATATAATTGCAGCAAAGGCAGTTGCTCTTGGCGAAGCGTTAAAACCTGAATTTAAGGAATATCAAATTCAAGTTGCAAAGAACGCAAAAGCGCTTGCCAACGCTCTTGTTAAAAAAGGTTTCAAACTCGTTTCAGGCGGAACTGATAACCACTTAATGCTCGTTGACCTTATCGATACGGGTATTACGGGTAAAGAACTTGAAAAGCGTTTAGATGAAGTTCACATTACCTTAAATAAAAACGCAATTCCTAACGACCCGCAAAGTCCGTTTGTAACAAGCGGTGTAAGAATTGGTACTCCTGCGGTTACTTCGCGTGGATTTAAGGAAGCAGAAATGGAAAAAATCGCAGAATTTATCTATGACGTAACCTTTAATTTTGAAGAAAAGAAAGAGCAAATTAAATCTGAAGTTATTGCTCTTTGCGAAAAATTCCCTATCTATAAAGATTAATAAAAACGGCGGAATATTCCGCCGTTTTTTGCATATCCAAATTTATTTGATAATAAATTTATTTTTAGGGGTTAAAAAGTTGCGTTAAAAATTTTTAGGTGGTATTCTATTACTGATAACGCAACCGATGAGGAAATTATGAACAGTTTTACAAGGCGAATTAAAATTCGAGGTTTAATGAAAAACGGCAAAATAGAAAAGGACTTTACTACGGGTCCTATTTTTAAGCAAATGCTTTTATTCTTTTTGCCTCTTTTGCTTACAAACGTTCTTCAACTCGTTTTCAATACGGCAGATATTGCAGTTTTAGGCGCATTAGTTGGCGATAATGCCGTTGCTGCGGTAGGTTCAACAAGTTCGCTCGTAAACCTTTTGACGGGATTTTTCATAGGTTTAGCAATAGGCGTTAACGTTGTTGTTTCACGCCATCTTGGCAATCACGATGAAGAAGGTGCTAAGCGCGTTATCGGTATGAGCATACTTTTAAGCCTTATCTTCGGTTTTGTTTTAGTATTTGTGGGTTGGTTTGGTTCAAGATTCTTTTTAACGCTTATGAAGTCGGATGAAAACGTTATAGACCTTTCAACCACTTATCTTCAAGTTTACTTTTTGGGTGTTCCGCTTGTAATGCTCTATAACTTTTTGGCGGCAATTATGCGTGCGGCAGGCGACAGCAAGCGCCCGCTTATCTATCTTATGATAGGCGGTGTGGTAAACGTAGGCTTGAATATCTTTTTCGTAACCGTTTTGAAAATGACGGTTGAGGGCGTTGCGATAGCAACGGTAGTTGCTCAAGGTATTGCCGCAGCGCTTTGCTTAATTCAACTTTTAAGAGCAAAAGGCTCTGTTCAACTTAAATTCAAGTATATTCGTTTTTATAAAAAAGACCTTTTAGACGTTTTAAGAATAGGCGTTCCGTCCGGGATTCAAAGCGCGTTGTTCTCTTTTTCAAACGTAACTATTCAATCTTCAATCAATCAGTTTGGTAACGTTGCTATGGCGGGCGTTTCTTACGCTCAACAAATCGAAGCGTACGTTTATACGTCAATGAACGCCGTATCGGTTGCTATTATGACGTTTATTAGCCAAAACTACGGCGCAAAAAATAAAGAAAGAATTAAAAGAACTATTTTATACGGGACTATTTTAACGAGTGTAGTGGGTATAGTGTTAGGTTTAATTTCTGCCGTAGTATGCCAACCGTTAGTTGGGGTTTTGGCAGAAAATAAAGAAGTTGTAGCCATTGCGTTTAATCGAATACTTATCGTGGGATTGCCTTATTTCTTGTGCGGAACTATGGAAATAGCAACTTATTCTATGCGTGGGCTTGGCAAGAGTTTTACGGGTATGATAATTTCTCTCATTGGCGCGTGTATATTAAGAGTTATTTGGGTAAGCGTCGTAAACGCTATCAGTCCAAATATAACACTCATTTACCTTTCTTACCCCGTGTCGTGGATTGTAACTACTGCCGTTGGTTTTGCGGTTCTTTTGCCTATGGTGAAAAAGTTGACTTTTGAAGCGGAGGAAAAATAATGGGAAACACCGCTACTCGCGGTAAAATCGAGTATGATTTTACTAAGGGTAATTTGTTTAGCCAAATAATTTTATTTTCTATCCCAATAATATTAACCAACGTTTTGCAAAGTTTGTTTAACACGGTTGATATCGCCGTTTTAGGCGTGTTGGTTGGAGATAGTGCCGTTGCGGCGGTTGGCTCAACGAGTTCTCTTGTAAATTTAATATTAAGCCTATTTTTAGGTGTTTCCGTAGGCGTTAACGTTTTAGCATCAAAATATCTTGGGGCAAAAAATAGCGAAGGCGTTAAAAAAGTGGTGGGCTTAAGCGTTGTTTTAGGTATTACCTTTGGCACGGCTGTTTTAATTATAGGATATTTTGGCGCAAGGTTCTTTTTAGAACTTATGAAAAGCGACCCTGCGCTTATAGATCTTTCTACTACGTATTTGAAAGTTTATTTCTTAGGTTCGCCCTTAGCAATTTTATATAACTTTTTAGCGGCAATAATGCGTGCGGCAGGCGATAGCAAACGTCCGCTTATTTATCTTATGATAGGCGGTGTTGTTAACGTTATCTTAAATATTTTCTTCATCGTCGTTTTGAAAATGACGGTTGAAGGCGTTGCCATTGCAACCACAGTATCACAAGGCCTTTCAAGCGTGCTTTGCTTAATTGCGCTTTTAAGAGCAAAAGGGATAATTAAACTTGACGTTAAAAGCATAAGATTTTACAAAAAAGAATTGTTAGAAGTTCTAAAAATAGGAATACCTGCCGGTGTTCAAAGCGCGCTTTTAACTTTCTCTAACGTGTTAATTCAATCGTCTATCAACACTTGCGGTGAAAAAGCGGTTGCAGGCTCTTCTTATGCTTATCAAATAGAAATTTACGTTTATCGTATCGTTCACGGCGTAGCGCTTGCTATAACGACGATGGTTGGCCAAAATAACGGCGCAAAAAACTTTGAAAGAATTAAAAAATCAATCTTGTATAGCATTATAATAGTTGCTATCGGCGGTATAGGGTCTGGTATAATAGGAACTCTTATAATCCAACCTGCAATTTTTATGGTTTCAGGCGATAGCGAAGTTGTAAATTACGCTTTAATTAGAATGCTAATGGTGGGGTTGCCGTATTTCTTGTGTGGAATAATGGAAGTTCTTTCAAACACGCTAAGAGCATTAAACAAGAGTTTAATAAGCGCTATCATAAGCCTTTTAGGTTCTTTTGGCGTTATAACTCTTTGGATAAAGTTAGTGTTTGATTTTTATAAAAATTACACTTTAATTTTCGTTGCATACCCCCTTTCTTGGGGAATAACTGCCGTTGCGTTACTTGTAGTTTTAGTAAGCGTACTCAAAAAAATAAAAGTTTCAATTGAGTCAAGTGTAAAAGAAAAAGGTTTTGATTATGGGGCATAATGTTAACACACACAAAGTAATAGTAAGGAGCACTCACGGTAAAGTCGAGCGTGATTTTACTAGTGGTAATTTGTTCAAACAAATTATTCTCTTTTCTATTCCCATAATACTTACTAACGTTTTGCAACTCGTGTTCAACACGGCTGACGTTGCCGTTTTAGGTATTTTAGTTAGCGATAGAGCGGTTGCCGCCGTTGGCTCTACTACGGCGCTCGTAAATCTTTTTACGAATTTCTTCGTCGGCGTTTCGATAGGAACAAACATTGTCGTTTCTAAAAAACTTGGTGCAAGCGATAATGAAGGGGTTAAAAAAATAATCGGTATGAGTTTACCGCTCAGTTTAGTTATCGGCGGTATGCTTGTATTAGTCGGCTTATTTTTATCCGAGCCTATGCTTATTTTAATGAATTGTGACGAGGCTGTTCTTCCTATGGCAGTAAAGTATATTCAAATATACTTTATCGGCATGCCACTCGTTATGCTCTATAACTTTTACTCCTCAGTTTTAAGAGCGGTGGGCGATAGTAAAAGCCCGCTTATCTATCTCGTATTAGGCGGTGTTTTGAACGTTTTATTCAACGTGCTGTTTATAGTAGTTGCTAAAATGGACGTTGAAGGCGTTGCAATAGCAACGGTAATATCTCAAGGCGTGGCGGCGGTACTTTGTATCGTTCAACTTTTAAGAGCAAAAGGCGTTGCTCGTTTTGAATTTAAGTACGCTAAGTTTTATAAAAAAGAACTTCTTGATATTTTGAAAATAGGTATTCCATCAGGAATCCAAAGTTCGCTTTTTTCAATAGCAAACGTATTTATACAATCTACGGTTAACTTGTTTGGCGAATTTGCTATGGCTGGCGCATCGTATTCAAGCCAAGTAGAAAACTACGTAAACAACGCTATGACGGGTGTAGCAACTGCTTTGATAACCATAATAGGTCAAAACGTGGGCGCAGAAAATTACGAAAGAGCGAAAAAGGCCATAATTTTAGGAACGGTAATAAACTTTACGATGGGTTTAACTTTTGGTTTAGGCGCGCTAGTTATATTAAAACCGGTTATCGGTTTAATAACTAACGACCAAGTCGTTTTAGATTTCGCTTATCAAAGATTTATGGGAATAGGCATTTTCTTATTCCTTTGCGGAACGATGAACGCGCTAAGTTACTCGTTAAGAGCAATAGGCAAGAGTTTAACCGCTATGTTTATAGCAGTATTTGCAGGTTGTATTTTTAGAATAATTTACGTTGAAATTATATATGCCTTAACCAAAAACTTTACGCTTATATATTCAACTTATCCCGTATCGTGGGTAATAACTATTGCGCTTTATTTAATTGCAATAATCCCTGCTATGAAAAAACTAAAAATAAAATTCGAAGCACAAAAAAAGGAACTCAGTTGAGTTCCTTTTTTATTAGTCTTCGTATTCAATATAAGCGTAAGGTTTAGTAAGGGTTAAAACTCCGCTGTTAAACGTTCCGTTAACAACTTTTTTAATCTTAACGTTAGAAACTATAAACTCCGATTTGTCTGAGAAGTTTATAAGCATTGCTTTAGTCTTTCCGTAGCGATATACAGCAAGTTTACTTTCGTTAAATTCAAGCGAGTTATCCGCTTTAATAGTTCTTTTATAGAAAGTGTAAAGGTTAGTGTCTTCCGGGTTAAATGAGTCGGTATAAGCGTATTCAAGCGGAGCGTTTAAGAAGTAAACGCAACCTTTTCCCACTTGATTTTTAGAAAGAAGAACGCTTCCGTCTTTCGCGTAAAGTTCAATCTTTGCGGTGGTGGGTTTAAGTTCAAGATTGAAGTTAGATAAAATCTCGCCACCGTCGAATTTTTTAACGGTCGGCTTTTCATCTCTTCCTAAAACGTCAAGCCCCGTTAGCGTTTCAAACTTGCCGATATAACCACCGTTATAAGTAACTAATAAATTTGCTCCGCTTTCAACCTTTTTAACTAAATCGTCAAGTAAAATTTTGGGAATAGAGCAAGTTTCCGTTATGCAAGGCAAAATATAATTGTTTGAATTTGGTAATTTTTGATTTTCGTATATAAAGTCAACGGTTAAACCTGCTTGAACGCCCAAAACGTAAGCGCCGTAAGCAGTTTTCCACTCGTCTTGATTATTTGTTAAAATAACGGTAGCGTCAACGTTCGGCTTATCTAAATCGCCAACAGTTTTAGCAAAGTTTGCCATTTCTTTTAACTTATATAAAGATTTTTTCGGTTCGCGCTTGCTTGATGCAAAAGCAACCGTTTGCTCCATAGCGATAACGTCGTACGGCGGAAAATCAAAAACGTCTTGCTCAAAGGAACACCACCATAAAAATCCCGTAGTGCCAGACGCAAAACTCGTTGCATACGCTTTTTCTAAATAATCGGCCTCGGCGTCTTGCCCTGCAAACATAGGTCCGAGCGTTCCAACTTCTTCAACCAAGCAAGGCTTTTTAGAGATGGACGAGTAATACGAACTTTCTGCGCTAGCGTGAAAAGCAGAACGCATAGCCGTCAACTTATCTTTAGAGCAGTACGGCGTGAAAAGGGGATAGGGGTGAGTGGTTTGAACGTCGGTGTAATATCCAAGCGTTTGAAGTTTCCACTTCCCGTTTGCAGACAAGCCGTGCATACCTGCATAAAGCGGGCGAGATGGGTCTGCTTTTTTAATAGTTGAAGAAACAGCCGAGAGCCAAAGTTCGTTAAGATTTTCGTCACTATTAAGGCTCATTGCGTTGCACTCGTTGCCAAGTTCCCACGCTATAATTTGTTCAAAACCTTTCGTTTCATTTATAAAGTCTTTAATAAACCTGCACTCAAAATTTACCGCTTTAGCGTCGGTTATCGGATTGAGATGCGCTATTGCGCTTGGCATAAATTTTCTACCGCTCATCCAACCTGTAACGAGCGCAACGATAACTTTTAAGTTGTGTTTCTTTGCGAGTTTTAATAAAGTTTTGAAGTTTGAAATTGCAGACGGAGAAAGTCCGCTATCAGGGAAATTAGTGTATTCAACGGGCAAGTCGTTTACGCGGTAGGGAAACGCGGTTGCGGTATGAACGTCTTCTATCGGTTGAAAAACGTCCCACGACGGAAATACGCGAATAGTATCTATTCCAAAAGAAGATAAAAACTCAAAGTCTTTATCAATAACTTTTTCGTCAAAGTTACGCCAAGTATAAAGCCCGGCGTTGCTCGCCCAATAATTTACTCCCGTTAAAAATTTCATTTATTGCTCCTAAACTATCTTTATCTTCAATTTGATTTTCGTTTTATCGTCTACTCTAACAAGGTCTGAAATCTCAATCCCCACTATTAAGTAAACAACGTTTCCTTTTGCAACGAGCGGAATTTTATCCCGTTCGGAAAGGGGTATTTTTTTGTCTATAAAATACTCTTTGAGTTTTTTTGTTCCACCGCCGAACTTGGTAAAAACGTCACCGTCACGGCGAGTTCTAATAACTGCTCCGCTCGGAATTTTATCTTTATCAAATAAGAGATAAGGTTTATCTAAATCCCCGTCGGTAATCGTTATGGTTTTATTGTTAAAAGTTACGGTCTTACACTCAAAATCAATTTCTTCAGCGACCGTTTCAACCGTTTTGCAAGAGAAGATAACGCTATCGTATTCTCTTGTAGCCGTTATGTTTTTAGGTAAGGTTATAACCGCTCCGCTTTGACTATCTTTAAGCGAAAGAACGCTCAAAACGTGTTGATATTCATAGTCTTTTTCAAGCCCTAAATTTTTAAGCGCAAAGATAGTTGCGCGCTTGAATAACACGGGCGGAGTTGAAAGTTTCAAGCGATAGTCACCGTCTTTTTCTTCTAAGCAAGCCTTGCTCAATTCGGCTAAAAATTCATCTTCTTCGCCCGCTATTTTTGAAAATCTAAACGTTGATTCAACTGCGTCTGGAAAGCGTTCTAAAATTTTTGGCGTAAGTTCGTTTCTAATAAAATTCCTTGTAAAAGCGCTGTCAAAATTCGTGCTATCAACAACGAAAGGAAGTTTATTTTCTTCGATATAATCGTCAATTTCTTCTCTTGATAACGAAAGTATAGGGCGAATAATTTTTCCGCTTATATTTTTAATTCCGCTAGCGCCCAAAAGCCCTGAACCCCTAAAAATATTGAAGAGCAAAGTTTCAAAACAATCGTTTTTATGATGAGCCGTTGCAATTTTATCTGCATAGCCTTCGTTTAAGAGTTGCTCGAAAATTTGATAGCGAAGTAGCCTTGCGCCTTGCTCTAACGATAGGTGGTTTTGCTCGGAAAACCCTATTGCGTCAACCTTAAAAGTTTTGAGCGGAACGTTCAGTTTTTTACAAAGTTCTTTCACAAAATTTGCGTCGCGCTCGCTTTCTAAACCGCGGATAGAGTGGTCAACGTGCACGGCTTTAATTGTGAGATTATATTGATTTTTCGCGCACAACAAAAGATGCAAAAGGCAAACGCTATCCTTTCCGCCTGAGAGTGCAACGGCTATCGTTTCACCGCTTGTTAAAAGGGAATAATCAATTAGTTTTTTCATACTTGAACATTTTGTCCATAACGTTCATCATAAAGTCGTGGCTTAAAAATTTTGCCATAACTCGTAAGAGTTTAGCGTACTTGCCGGGAACAACGTAGTTTTTATTAGTTTTGTCAATAGTTTTATATGCAACTTTAACAACGAAATTCGATTCGTATAAAATATCGAATTTTTGAAGTTTTTCCTTTTCGCCTGCGCGCCCGAAAAATTCCGTTTTTACCCAGTACGGGCAAACGCATAAAACTTTAATTTTAGATTTTTTAAGTTCGTGGGCAAGCGCGCGAGAAAAACTTAAAACGCCAGCCTTAGTTGCTGCGTAAACTGAAAGGTGGGGAACGGGTTCAAACGAACTCATAGAGCCAACTTGAATAATTTTTCCGCCTTCGTTTATATAGGGGAGCACGGTTTGCGTAATTAAGATAAGCGCTCTGAGATTAAGGTCGCACATGCCTGCGTTAGAATTAAGGTCAGATTCAGTAAATTTTGCCATTTTGCCAAACCCGCTGGCGTTAACGAGTAATTTAACGTCGGGTTTTTCCTCGCTTAATTTTTTAGAAAGGGTATCGATGCTTTCTAAAAGTGTTAAATCAAGTGGAATAGGAACGATTTTAGCGGTAACTTCATCTTGAAGTGCTAAAAGCCTATCTTCACGGCGAGCGATAACCCAAATTTCATCTAAATTATATCTTTGGTCGGCTTGAACAACGAACTCTCTTCCCATGCCGGACGAAGCGCCCGTAACAATAGCAATTTTCATATTAAATCTCCTTTTTTACATAATAACATAAAATAGAGATACTTTCAAGTGTTTAAGTTTTATATTGCAATTAAACGCAGTTACTGTTATAATAAAAGTGCGTATAACAAAAACCAACGAAAAAGGTTTAGTCTTTTCCTAAATAAACGCTATTTTTTTTCAACTTTATGCTAATTTTTGCTATTTGACAACGGTTATAATCGATTGTATAATAAGAATATTAACTATATTAGAAATAAAGGGGGTTAAGGAAATGAAAATTTTTAGAAAAGTTGTCTGTATTTTGACGGCAGTTTTAATGTTAAGTTTTACTGCCTGCAACCAAAATAGTAACGAATTTACCATTGAAGACGTTTACTCGTCAATAGTAGAGCACGGTTACGAAGGCACTCTTGAAGATTTTATTTCTTCACTCAAAAACAAAGTTGAAGCCGATGGAACAATCAAGGGTGACAAAGGCGACAAGGGTGATAAAGGCGACAAGGGCGATAAAGGTGACGCTGGCGCGCAAGGTATCCAAGGCGACAAAGGTGATAAAGGCGATAAGGGTGATAAGGGTGACAAGGGTGATAAAGGCGACACTCCCGTAATTACCATTGGCGAAAACGGAAACTGGTACGTTGACGGGGTTGACACTAACGTATCTTCATACGGCAAGAGCCAAACCTTTACTCTTACGTTTGATGCGCTCGGCGGTCAAATGCCACAAGGCGCACTTAACGTGCAAAGCGTTAAGCAACACTCATATCCGTCTTCTTTACCTATTCCAACGCTTGACGGGAAAGAATTTTTAGGTTGGTTTACGGGTTTTGGTCCAAACGATGGTCAAGTTACTTCAACAACGCCCATTGAAAGCAACTTAAATCTTTACGCTAAATGGGACGATATTGAAATAAATTTTTATAACGGAACAACTTTGCTTAAAACAACTTCTGTTTCGCAAGCGCCGATAGTTGCAAATAGCGTTTTCACACCTAAAACTCAAGCAACTTCGTTTTTAGGCTGGAAAGACGAGAACGGAAATTTAGTAAATTTACAAAGCGCAAAGTTTGTTAAGGACACAAACCTTTACGTTTGCGTTGATAATAATTATAAATCTATGGCGTTCTTCGGCGATAGTATAACTTACGGCGTAGCGCTCAATTACGCTTATTCTGAAAACTGTTACGTAAACAAAGTTAATGAAATTTTAGATTTAGACGTATGCATAAATAACGGTCAAAGTAGCACTACTTTTTGTTTAGAAAGTATAAAGGGTTCTGTTTTCAACTATTTCAAAAACGAAAGCAGACTTACTAAGTCAGACGGTAAGGCTGTTGAAGTAGCGGTTATTATGGCTGGTGTTAACGACTTTAGTAATGCTGCAAACCAAAACTCTATTGCTTACTATTCACTTGGAACTTTTAATTCAACGGATAAAGCAACGATTTACGGTTCTGCAAGATACTGGTGCGAAAAGATTCTCGAATACAAGGCTAAGGACAAATATAAGAATACTCGTTTTGTTATTTGCACACCAACCATAACTTCATGGAACAATTCAATTTCAACAAAGAGAGATTGGGATCAATCAAAAAAGAATATTCACGGTATAACTCTCCGCCAACTTTGCAATGCAATTATTGAAACTTGCGAATATTACGGCGTTGAAGTATTTGATATGAACTTAAACAGCGGTATTTATTACAACAGCGCAACAGATAACACAACGAGCATTTATTTTGGTGATGGTATTCATCCAAACGATGCAGGTCACTTGCAAATTGCAAAGGTATTATCTAATTACTTAAAAACAACTTACGTTGAATAAAATAAAAGAGTGGTTCAGCCACTCTTTTTTTATTGTTGAGAAAAAACGACAAAAGATTTAATTATACGCAAATAATATTTTATTAAAAGAGCAAAAACAGTTGACAAAAGTTGATAATTTAAGTATTATAATAGCACAAGTCATCGCGGGATGGAGCAGTTTGGTAGCTCGTCGGGCTCATAACCCGAAGGTCGTGAGGTTCAAATCCCACTCCCGCAACCAATAAAAAAGCATCAACCAAAAAGGTTGGTGCTTTTTTGTTGCTATGGTGTGATTGAGCGTTAAGTCTTTTGGTATCTATGAGCCCGCTTTCGCCAAAGATAGTTTATACTAAACCTAAAAGCATATAGGCGAAAGGGGATCGGTATCCGCTTTAGCGGTACGTTGGTGCTTTGCACCAAATAACCCGAAGGTCGTAGTTATATAATAAAAATCGACCATTATTTTATAGCCCGTGCCGACACTAGTCGGGCAAATCCCATCCACTAGCGTGGGACGGCAACCCTTTTGTCACAAGTGACATTTCCCCTAGCAGGGGAATCTCCCGCAACCAAAACAAAAACGGATAGGTAAAGGCGTTCCCTATAAGGGATTTTTTGAAACATTAAAAATTTATAGGAAATTGCACTTTCAAGCGGTCAAAAGAAAATTAGAACTCGGATATATCGTCTGAGTTCTTTTTTTTATTACGTTGTTTTTTAATAGACACAAAAAATACAGAGTTATATAGAAACGGATTGAAAAACTTGCAAAAATATGATATGCTTAATAAAAATCCAACGAAAAAGAGATAAAAAATGATAAAAATTGCAGTTTTAGACGACGAAAAAATTTATTTGGATATGATTTCCACTCTGCTTGCAAAGTATAAGCAAGAAAAAAACGCCCAAATTGAAACCGAACTTTTTTCGGGCGCAAAGGATTTGCTTGAAAAAATCGAGCTCGGCGAAAAATACGACGTGTACTTACTTGATATTTTTATGCAAGGATTAACGGGTATGAGTGTTGCCACCGAACTTCGCAGTAGAAACGTTTTAAGTCCTATCGTATTTTTAACGTCGTCAACAGACCATGCTTTAGAAGCGTTTGGTGTAAACGCTACGCATTACCTATTAAAACCGTATACTGAAGAAAACTTCTTTTTTGCAATGGATAAGGCAATGCTAAGCGTAAAAGACCACCAAAACGATAGCATCGTGATAAAAGTAGATAACGGCTACCGCCATTTTACCGTGAAAGAGATACTTTATGCAGAAGCCGAAGACAAATATCAGCGCATTTATTTAAGCAACGGCGAAAAGATACTCGTTCGCATAACTTCTACTGAATTTTACGAAAAGGTAAAAGAATTTGATTGCTTTTTTAGATGTGGAAGAAGTCATATCATTAACTTAAATCACGTTAAAAAAGTAACCACTTCAAGCGTGCTTATTAAAACAGGCAAAGAACTAAAATTATCGCACACCGCAATCACAGCATTAAAGACAGCGTTCTTTAACTACTTTAATTAAATGGAGAAAGAATAATGTTACCACAACATATTGTATTTTTAATACTAACTTTGCTATCGCATATTGCGGCATCTATATTCTTTGCAAAGCCAAGATTTAACTTACTATTTACTTCGCTAATTTGGCTTGCTTACGGAGTTTATTGCTTTTTCTTATTAGTAGATACGCCAATATTAAACTTTTTTATATCTTTTGCTTTGCATTTTATATTATTTATAATTACAACCAAAGGCAGAATACAAGAAAAAATCTTTTTATTTTTAAGTTATGCTTGTGTAAACACCTGTTTTTCAATGCTTTATAATATAATTGTATTTTTCATTAAAAGTACGGCTGTAAATATTATAATTGCCTTTTTAGTCGTTGCGCTTATGCAAGTTGCTTTATATATTCTAATGTTGCCATCGTTTAAGAAAGTCACACCGTACATAAAAAGTGGTTGGAGGGGATTTTTTGCTATAGTAGTTGCGTTTTTAGTGCTTTTTATAACGATGACAGTTTTCCAAATTGGAATGCCGTTTACAAATAAAGAAACAGTTATTTATTTGATAAGCACTGTTATTTTTTGCGTAACTTATATCGCTATTTTTTATAGTATGAAAAACATAGTAGAGTTATCTAAAGCAAAGCAAAAACAAATTCGTACTGAACTTTTACAAGCACAAGTTGACGCGCAAGCCAAAGAATCGGAAATTGTAAAGCAAAACCGCCACGATATGCGCCACCATTATCAAATGCTTTTATCTCTCGCTAAAGACGGTAAACTTGACGATATTAAAGACTATTTAATCCGTCAAAATGAAAGCATAGAAACAATGACGACTGGGCGTTTTTGTGAAAACGAAACGGTAAACAACATTTTAAAGGTTTACCATAAAAAAGCGAGTGTGGAGGGCATAAAAACCCAAATAACAGCGGCTGTAAAACCAGAATTAACTATTTCTGCACCCGAACTTGTGCAAATCGTTGCTAACGTTTTAGAAAACGCTCTTCACGGTGCAATACAAAGTAAAAAAACTAATGCCTTTATAAGCGTTACTATAAAACATAAATCACAGCGCCTTGTTTTAACTTGCGAAAACTCTTGCATAGACGATTTTAACTTTTTAGAAATGCCAAGCGAAATGCATGGCATAGGAATACACAGTATAATAACTACTGCAGAAAAGTTTAACGGTATGTATAATTTTACTGCCCAAAACGGCATATTTACTGCTAAAATAATCATTGACGAATAATGTAAATATCACTAAAAAGCCACGCAATTTTGCGTGGCTTTTTCTCGTTCACGACAAAAAACGGGCAGTTCACGACATTGTGCCTTTACTGCAAGTCTTTTCTGTTGAAAAATAAATATTTTTCATATACAATGTCGTTATCAAATTTAAAAAGGGGGGTATTTTATGGATACACAAAAGCACAATGAATATTCAACCCCACCAA
>SVHZ01000003.1 GCA_015055525.1 Clostridiales bacterium | reverse complement strand
AATAATATGGGCGATTTTTTCAAGGGATACGCTCCGTTTATAGCGTCAATCTTAGCGCTCTCGGCATTTTCAAGTTTGCTATCTCTTTTCGGCTTATATCCGCCCACGTCTGATATAAATATCGTGGCGGGTTGGGCGATACTCGTGTTCGGCTTAATAACTTACTATAAGTCGATATGCGGTCCTATCGAATACGTCAAGAGTTTTGGCGACCCCGTTCCACTTCTTGCTCCGTTAAATATTATAAGCGAGATTGCAACCCCCGTTTCAATGGCGTTCCGTCATTACGGCAACGTTTTATCAGGTTCGGTAATATCCGTTTTAGTTGCAACGGCGCTTCAAGGCTTATCGCAAATGCTACTCGGTTGGTTGCCCGGAATTTTAGGGGACATTTCCTTTTTAGGAATAGGTATTCCCGCAATACTTTCAATTTATTTCGACGTGTTTAGCGGACTACTTCAAGCATACATTTTTGCTATGCTCACAATGCTATACGTCGCGTCTGCTTTCCCCGCTGAAAAATACGCGTTGAAAAAAGAATTAAAAAAGAAAAAAGCATTGGCTAAAACCAATGCATAAAATATAATTTACGATTTCTAGTTTTAGGAGGACATTATGGAAATTGCAATCGCTATTATACTTGGTTGTTGCGCTCTCGGCGCTGGTACTGCAATGATAGCAGGTATCGGCCCCGGTATTGGTGAAGGTAACGCAGTTGCCGCAGCGTGCGAGGCTATCGCTCGCCAACCCGAACAAAAAGGTTCTGTTACTACCACTATGCTCATGGGTTGCGCAATTGCTGAAACTACTGGTCTTTACGCCCTTGTTATAGCAATACTTTTACTCTTCGTTGCGCCTAACATTTTCATCAATATTTTACTTAGCGCAATCTAATTTATGGTTAATTTTTGTTTATTAGCGCAATCATTAGACGTTATTTCGGTTAACTTTTGGCATATTTTGATTTCGCTTGCAAATTTAATACTACTCTTCTTGCTTATTAAAAAATTCTTATATAAGCCGGTTAAAAAGATGTTTGAAACCCGTGAAAAAGAACTTTCAGATAAGTACGCTCAAGCCGACGATGCTATTTCAAAAGCAAACGCCGATCGTTTAGCGTGGGAGGAAAAGTTGGCTAGCGCTGAAGAAGAGGCTAATGATATTATTAAAAACGCAACCGCCGTTGCTAAAAAACGCGCGGAGCAAATCGTTAGCGAAGCGGATGGTCAAGCGGAAATTATCTTAGCCGAGGCTCAAACGGAGGCTAAATTGGAACTTGAAAAATCACGCAATAACTTCAAAAACGAAGTCGTTGAAGTTTCAACTGCCGTTGCTGAAAAAATGCTTAACCGCGAAGTTAATAAAGAAGACCACGATAAACTTATAGATCAATTCATAAATGAATTAGGAGAAAAGGCATGACGGGCGGTTTTAGCGAATACGCAACCGCGATTTATTCGCTTGGTTTAGAAAATAAAAAGGAAAAGTTATACCTTGAAAACCTTAAACTTATCGCGGATAGTTTAAGTGATGAATATTTAGATTTTTTATCTTCTCCGTCTATTTTATTGTCTGAAAGATTATCTTTTATTGACAAGGTGTTTTTAGATAAAGTTGAAGAGCAAGTTCTTTCATTTTTCAAGTTAATCGTTGAAAAACGCAAGACGGCAATTTTCAAGCAAGCGGTAAAAGAGTATGAAAAACTTCTTTTAGAAAGGGAAAATCTCTGTTTTGCCGTAGTTAAAAGCGCCGTTGAGTTAAGTGACGTTCAACGAAAAAACTTAAAAGCAAAACTTCAAGAAACTCTTGGTAAAACGATAGTTTTAGAGTGCGAAGTCGATAAAGGGCTGATAGGTGGAATCGTCGTTACCGTAGACGATAAGATTTACGACGGCAGTATTTTGAAAAAATTAAAACGATTAAAGGAAACATTATAATGAGTGGCATATCTCAAGAAATAAGCAACGTTATAAAAGAGCAGATAAAATCGTATAAATCTCGCATGGAAATGCAAGAAACCGGAACGGTCGTTTTGGTTGGTGACGGTATTGCGAGAGTTTACGGTTTAAGGGCTTGCATGGCGAGTGAACTTATCGAGTTTGAAGACGGAAGTTTTGGCTTGGCTCAAAACCTTGAAGAAGAAACCGTTTCAGTTGCTCTTTTATCTAACGAGAATAATATTAAAGAAGGAACGATTGCTAAACGCACGGGAAAAGTTTTATCCGTTCCCGTAGGCGAAGAACTCTTAGGCAGAGTAGTTAACGCGCTCGGTAAACCAATTGACGGTAAAGGCGAGATAAACGTTAAAAACTTCCGTCCTATCGAGGCAGAAGCGCCTGGTATAATTGAGAGAAAGAGCGTTTGCGTTCCCCTTCAAACGGGCATTAAGGCGATTGACAGTATGATTCCCATTGGTCGCGGTCAAAGAGAACTTTTGATAGGCGATAGGCAAACGGGTAAGACTGAAATTGCAATAGATACCATTATCAATCAAAAAAATACGGGCGTAATTTGTATTTACGTAGCGATAGGTCAAAAGAACTCTTCGGTAGTTCAACTCGTAAACGAACTTACAAAGGCTGGCGCTATGCCGTATACTATCGTAGTATCGGCATCTGCATCTGAGTCTGCGCCCCTTCAATACGTTGCGCCGTACTCAGGTTGCGCTATGGCGGAGTATTTTAGAGAAAAGGGAAAAGACGTTTTGATTATTTACGACGATTTATCAAAACACGCAGTAGCGTATAGAGCGCTTTCCTTATTGATTAGAAGACCACCTGGACGTGAAGCGTATCCCGGTGACGTTTTCTATCTTCACTCACGCCTTTTAGAAAGAGCGGCGTGCGTTTCTGAAGAATACGGCGGTGGTTCTATTACCGCTCTTCCGATCATTGAAACTCAAGCGGGTGACGTTTCTGCTTATATTCCAACCAACGTTATATCTATAACGGACGGGCAGATATTTTTGGAAACGGAACTTTTCCACGCCGGCATAATGCCTGCAATTAACCCGGGTATTTCAGTTAGCCGTGTAGGCGGTTCTGCCCAACTTAAAGCGATGAAAAAGGTTTCGGGCGAACTTAAACTTATCTATTCTCAATATAGAGAACTTAAATCTTTCGCTCAATTTGGTAGCGATCTTGATAAAGATACTAAAAACAGGCTTGCTCTTGGCGAGAGAATAGTAGAAGTGTTAAAGCAAAAGAGAAATTCCCCCGTTAGAGTAGGGCTTCAAGTTTCAATAGTTTACGCGGTTATAAACGGCTACTTAAACGAAGTTGAAGTTAAAAAAGTTAAAGATTACGAAGCCAACTTGTTTGATTTTATGGAGAGTAAGTACAATGACTTGCTCGTAAGGTTTGAACAAGGTTACTTTGAAAAAGAAGACGTAGAAACTTTGAATAAAGCGCTCAAGGAGATGAAATTTTAACCGTGGGAGCAGATATTAAAAGTTTAAGAAACAGAATAAAAAGTATCGATTCCACTTTGCATTTAACTAAGGCTATGGGGCTTGTTGCTTCATCAAAGATGAAGCGCGCGTTAGACGGAAAGGCGAAGTCTACCGAATACAAGCAATCTCTTGAAAAAACGATTAGGGTTTTACTTCAAAGTTCTGATTGTAAAAACAGCGTTTACTTTCAAGGAAACGGGAAGATTGCGACTGCGCTAATTGTAATAGCGGGGGATAGAGGTCTTGCCGGCGGTTACAACGCAAACGTTTTTAGGCTTGAAAAAACGTTTGGCAACGCCGTTAGATACGCTATCGGCAAGCGCGCGTGCGATAGACTTTCCACCCCTTATATTTCTGCTGAAAAGTTTAGTTATAGCGACGCAAAGATTTTAGCGGATAAACTTTTAAGCGATTATCAAAGTGGAGATATAGGAAAAGTTGCGATAATTTCCACAAAATACAACTCTATGATTTCTCAAGAGGCTGTTTTAGAGTGGGTTTTGCCGTTTGATATAGAGCCGTCGAGTGACGGTGCGGGCGTAATTTTCGAGCCTGATGAAAAAACGGTGTTAGATGCAGTTATTCCAGAATACCTTGCCAGCGTAATCGTTCAAAAGGTAAGGGAGAGTTTTGCTTGTGAAATCGTTGCAAGGCGAACCGCTATGGATTCGGCTGGTAAGAACGCTACTCAGATGATTGAAGACTTGCAACTTGAATACAATCGCGCTCGCCAAGGCGCAATCACGCAAGAAATTACTGAAATCGTCGCGGGAAGCGAGGTTTAACTAAGAAGATTAAGGAGAATTTATGTCAAAAATAGCAAGAGGCATTGTCCATCAAGTAATGGGGCCGGTTGTAGACGTTCGCTTTGAAGAAGGATTTTTACCGTCTATAAACAACGCTCTTGAAATTGATAAAGACGGCGTTACTTTGACTGTTGAAGTTGCTCAACACATAGGGGATAACGTTGCAAGATGTATTGCAATGAGTTCGACTGACGGACTTAGAAGGGGAGTTAAAGTAGTTGATACGGAACTTCCTATAAGCGTTCCCGTTGGAAGAAACACTCTCGGTAGAATATTCAACGTTTTAGGTAATCCCGTAGATAATTTACCCGCTCCTATAACGGAAGAAAAATGGGATATTCACCGTCAAGCGCCTGAATATGACGAACTTTCAACTTCAACCGATATTTTAGAAACGGGAATTAAGGTTATCGACCTTATCTGTCCTTATGCAAAGGGTGGTAAGATAGGCTTGTTCGGTGGCGCGGGCGTTGGTAAAACCGTTCTTATTATGGAACTTATCAACAACGTTGCAAAAGAACACGGCGGTCTTTCAGTATTTACCGGAGTTGGCGAAAGAACGAGAGAAGGTAACGATCTTTACAATGAAATGAAAGAGTCTGGTGTTATAAATAACACCACCTTAGTATACGGTCAAATGAACGAACCGCCGGGAGCAAGAATGAGAGTTGCGCTTTCAGGTCTTACAATGGCGGAGTATTTTAGAGATAAAGAAAAGCAAGACGTGCTTTTGTTTATAGATAACATATTTAGATTTACTCAAGCGGGTTCTGAAGTTTCGGCTCTTCTTGGAAGAATGCCGTCTGCCGTAGGTTATCAACCTACGCTCGCAAATGAAATGGGTATGTTACAAGAGAGAATAACTTCTACTAAAAACGGTTCAATCACTTCAATTCAAGCCGTTTACGTTCCCGCCGACGACTTGACTGACCCCGCTCCCGCAACAACTTTTGCTCACCTTGACGCAACTACGGTACTTTCACGTCAAATAGCATCGCAAGGTATATATCCCGCGGTTGATCCGCTTGAATCAACGAGCCGTATTTTATCGCCTGAAATTTTAGGCGAAGAGCATTATTACGTTGCAAAAGAAGTGCAAAGAATTATTCAACGCTATCAAGAACTTATGGATATTATCGCCATTATGGGTATGGACGAACTTAGTGATGAAGATAAAATTTTAGTTCAAAGGGCAAGAAAAGTTCAAAGGTTCTTATCTCAACCGTTCTTCGTTTCTGAAAAGTTCACGGGTATTAGTGGAACTTACGTTCCGCTTTCTGAAACTATCCGCGGATTTAAGGAAATTATCGAAGGGAAACACGACGATTTACCCGAATCTGCCTTCTTATTTGCAGGAACTATTGACGACGTTATTGAAAAAGCAAAGAACTTATAAGGAAATTTATGAACAAATTTAATCTAACCATAACTTCTCCCGACGGCAACGTTTTTAGTGGAGAGGCAATATATTTAAGACTTCGCGGAACCGAAGGCGAACTTGCAGTTATGGCAGGGCATGCTCCTTTCGTAACGGGAATAGTTCCTTGTGAAGTTAAAATAGAACTTGAAAGCGGTGTTAAGTTAGGTTCCGTTGACGGCGGGTTATTATCCGTTGCAAAAGATTCGGTAACGCTAGCATCCGGCTCTTTTAAGTGGAAAAAATAACAAAAAAAGTAGGCTTACCGCTCTTTCCATAGGGATTTAAATTAAACTATTTATAAAACTCGACTTTCACACAAGTCGAGTTTTCTTTTACCCACGCTAAAACACTTGATAAAACTTTTTATAAGTGCTATAATAACTATAGCCAAACTAACTAAATAAACGCAATTCTTGTGGTGTAATTTTCTTTTTTTATAGGGATAATTATATCTATTTTTACCACAATAGTATTATTGAATTTGATAAAATGCAGATTCTACTTGTGCTATTGTGGTTACACCATTTTGCGTAAAGTTAGTTTGGCGACTATCGGAGTCTGTGTTTTTGTGCGCTTACTTCGGTAGGCGCATTTTTTGTTTTTTTAGGGGGTTTTATGGGTTTCATTATTGGTTTTTTTGTAATATTACTGGGTTTGTGTATATACTTTTGTATAGGAAATATTATTTCTTCCGCTAAAGAAAATAAAGATTTTAAAGAAAGTACTGCAAACAAAAATTCTGTTGAATTTAAAAATGTTTTCAACAATAAAGTTTGCATTGACTTTGAGAAGAAATATAATGTTAGTCTTGAAAAATTTTGGTTTAATAGTCGCTCATTAATTAATCAAATGTTTTCCTCGACGGTTTATAATGTTTTAGATAAAAACGAAATAAATCATAGCTTTTCAAGTTTTACTTTAAAATTGTATGATTTTGATGGAAAACGTTTATTTGTTGTCGTTCCGCATGATGAGACTTATTTATCTAAAGCGTTTATTGATGTGTGTTTAACTGATGAATTGCTTAATGATATTAAGACAAAATTACCTTATGAATCAATAGAAAATTTAAGCAAATATTTTATTCCTGAAGAAGATTTATTATATATAGAATATTGTGAAAACAAAAAAACGTATACAACAACAAAATCTAATTCTAGTGTTGCCGTTGATGCGGCCATATATGGTACTGCTGCTGCTATAGCGAACTCATCAAGAACAGAAACGCGTGATTTGTCTTATTATAAGTTTGTTTTCAAAAATAATAATTATCCTACTTTATATGCTAGCAGTAATTGTTTTAATTTCAAGTTCAATGCGGAAAAGGTACATTCATACATAATGTCAAAAAGTAAAGAAAACATGAATAAAATTCCTGAAAATCAAATATCTGACGAGAGCGTTGACTCTTTAATTAAATATAAAAAATTACTTGACGAAGGGATAATTACTCACGAAGAATTTGAAGAAAAAAAGAAACAAATTTTAGGTTAATAATGTAAAAGAGAAAGTGTAGCACACTATACTTTCAAATGAAAGTCGTGTGTTTTGCAAGGCAAAAAGTAAAGGATAGCGAAAATTTCGCTATCCTTTTATAATATCCTAAAAAATCCCTACGGTAAACTCCCTTTTATCGCTACTTTTTTATTATCAAAATATTGTTTTTATCTACCATGCAAACGCCCATTTGATAGGCAGTTGCCGCTCCGCACAAAACGTCTATAATTCTCTGTTTAACCGCCTTATTGGCTTGTTTTAGAGAGATTAGAGCGGGGTTTTCTTTAAGGTAAATTATAATTTCAAAACAGTCTTCCGTGCTTGATGGCGTAAAAGTTTTTACGCTTGTGTTTTGCAAGATTTTAATACCTTCTTCCAAAGATTTTAGAGCCGACTCTTATCATATTAGAGCCTGCTTTAATTGCTATCTTGTAGTCGTTGCTCATTCCGAGAGATAAATGCTTGAAACCGTATTCGTCTTTATAACTATCGTAAACTTTTCTCAAAGTTTTAGATAAATCTAAAAGCATATCTTCATCATCACTTTCAGGGAGCATAGCCATAAGACCTAAAACTTTAACACCGCTTAAATTTTTAGCGTAAGAAAGGGCGTTTTCAAGTTCGCTATAATCAAAGCCGTGTTTTTGCTCCTCAACGCCTAAGTTTACTTCGAGCAAGACGTTAGTTAAAACGTTCTTGTTAACGCTTTGGCGAGCAATTTCGTCAAGAAGAGATAAACTGTCAACACTCTGAATTAAACAGCATTTTCCAATTAAGTATTTAACTTTGTTTTTTTGCAAAGAACCGATAAAGTGGTAGTTTACAGGTTGAGTGACGAGCGGATATTTATCCTTAAATTCTTGCGCTCTATTTTCAGATATATCTTTAAGACCGAAAGCGATTGCTTGGTTGATAATTTCAACGGGAACGAATTTTGTTGCTCCAACGAGCGTAACTTGTTCACCGTACGAGTTGCCGTTTTCAATTTCAGAAAAAATTTGTTTAAGTTTATTTTCCATAATACACCAAATAGTTAACGGAGTTTTAGCGGGCTAAAACTCCGTTTTGTTTTCTAAAGGCGACGTACAATGACGACTGAATAATTAAGGACAAGGAAACGTGGGGTATAAGACAAGGCAAAGCCTGAAGATAAGAGTATACGTCTTTTCAATGGCTTTAACGAAGTATTATGCCTCGTTTCAATTGGACTTGTTCAGTCGCTTATTGTAACGGAGCCGAAATATCTAAATACTGCGAATCAACTCTGATATTTGAAACCGAAGCGAAAACTTCAATCAAAACTCAGTCAAAGCTACCTTATGGCACACGACTATACCGCTTAGTGCTGCTATATTCCTATCCTGACACGGTTCACGGGTTGCCGTTGCATAAGACCTTAACGTCAACGTTTCTTTCAAAGCCCAGCCTTCCATAACAAAGACCGCGGAAGACGTTCAACCTTGCTATAGCGGATTGCAAGTTACAGGGCACCGCTAACTCCCCGTCTATCGCAGTAGTATTATTTTATAATAAAACTTGAAAATAATCAAGCGTTTAGAGTTAAAATTTACGTCGTTTTACTTTACTTAAATGCAAAAATTTGTTAAAATACATAAAGGTATGTATATTTACTAATTATAAGGCGAGGTATTTTTATGTACAAAAAGGTAGAAACCAACCTTAACTTTTTAGATAGGGAAAAAGAAATTATCAAATTCTGGGAAGAAAACGAAGTTTTCAAAAAGAGTATGGAAACACGCGAAGGAGCAGAAGAATTCTGTTTCTATGACGGTCCGCCGACGGCTAACGGTAAACCGCACATCGGCCACGTTTTAACGCGCGTTATGAAGGACATTATTCCTAGATATCAAACTATGAAGGGTAAGCACGTTTTGAGAAAAGCGGGTTGGGATACCCACGGTCTTCCCGTTGAACTTGAAGTTGAAAAGAAACTCAATTTAGACGGAAAGCAAGATATTGAAAAATACGGCATTGAACCGTTTATCAAAGAGTGTAAAAACTCTGTGTTTAAGTATACTAGCGAGTGGAAGGAAATGAGCGACCGTTTGGGTTATTGGTGCGATATGGATAACCCTTACGTTACTTATCACGACGATTATATTGAATCTGAGTGGTGGGCGCTTAAAAAGATTTGGGAAAAAGGTCTTTTATATAAAGGCTACAAAATCGTTCCATACTGCCCGCGTTGTGGAACTGCGCTTTCTTCTCACGAAGTTGCTCAAGGTTATAAAGACGTTACTGAAAAATCGGTATACGTTAAGTTTAAGGTAAAGGGAACTCAAAACGAGTACTTCCTCGCGTGGACTACTACGCCTTGGACTCTTCCTTCAAACGTTGCCCTTTGTTTTAACGCAAACGAAGACTACGTTAAGATTAAAGTTAACGAAGAATACTATATTCTCGCTGAAAAACTTGCATCTAAACTCTTTGAAGAATACGAAGTTATCTCAACAAATAAGGGTAGTTTTTACGAATTTGCAGAATACGAACCACTCTATAACTTCGCTACTTTAGAAAAGAATAAAAAAGCGTATATCTGCGTAACCGACGATTACGTTACTATGGAAGACGGTACTGGTATCGTTCACAACGCTCCCGCGTTCGGTGAAGACGACTCTAGGGTTTGCCAAAAGTACGACGTTTCTTTCGTTAATTTAGTTGACACTCGCGGTAAAATGACTGAAGAGTGTGGATTTATCGCAGGTGTATTCGTTAAAGACGCTGATAAACTTATCATTGAAGATTTACAAAATCGCAGTCTTTTATTTAAGGCGGCGGACTTTACGCACAGTTATCCTTTCTGTTGGCGTTGTAACACTCCGCTTATTTACTATGCAAGATCAAGTTGGTTTATCAAGACTACTGCCGTTAAAGATAAAATCATCGCATCTAACAATTCCGTTAACTGGATGCCTGAAACTATCAAGACGGGTAGAATGGGTAACTTCCTTGAAAATATTATCGATTGGGGCTTATCTCGTGAAAGATATTGGGGAACTCCGCTTCCCGTTTGGACTTGTTCAGAGTGCGGAAAAGTTCACGTAATCGGCTCTAAGCAAGAACTTAAAGAACTCTGCGGTATCGACGGGGATATTGAACTTCACCGTCCATACATTGACGAGCCTACGTTTAAGTGTTCTTGCGGTGGCACGATGAGTAGAGTTAAAGACGTTATCGACTGTTGGTTTGACTCTGGTTCTATGCCTTTTGCTCAACTTCACTATCCGTTTGAAAATAAAGAACTCTTTGAAAAGCAATTCCCCGCAGACTTTATAAGCGAAGCGGTTGACCAAACTCGCGGTTGGTTCTACACCTTGCTTGTAATTTCAACTTTACTCTTTGACAAAGCGCCGTTCAAAAACTGTATCGTTCTCGGCCACGTTAACGATAAAAACGGTCTTAAAATGAGTAAGCACATAGGAAACGTAGTTGATCCGTGGACCGTTCTTGATAAACAAGGTGCGGACGCTGTTAGATGGTATTTCTACACCGGTTCTGCTCCGTGGCTCCCGTCAAGATTCTATCCGGAAGCCGTATCCGAAGCGCAAAGAAAGTTTATGGGTACGTTGTGGAACGCTTACGCTTTCTTCGTTTTATACGCTGAAATCGACGGGTTTGATCCAAGCAAGTACGATATAAACAAAGTTAAACTTTCCGTTATGGACAAGTGGATACTTTCAAAACTCAACACGCTTATTAAAAACGTAGACGAAGGTTTAGATAAATATCAAATCTTTGAAACTTCAAGAATGCTTCAAGATTATGCCGACGATCTTTCTAACTGGTATATTCGCCGTGGTAGAGAAAGATATTGGGGCAAGGAAATGACTGAAGATAAGATTGCCGCTTACGTTACGCTTTATCAAGTGCTTGTAACGCTCGCAAAACTTTCCGCTCCATACGTTCCGTTCATGGCAGAAAGTATGTATCTTAACTTAGTTCCGTCTTTCTATAAAGACGAGCCAATCTCCGTTCACCTTTGTTCTTTCCCCAAATACAACGAAAAGATGGTTGACAAGAAACTTGAAGAAGGCATGGCAGTAGTTCTTGACGTGGTTGTTTTAGGTAGAGCAACGAGAAATACGTCAAACATCAAAAACCGTCAACCGCTTTCTAAGATTTTCGTAGCGACTGAAAGAGCAAAAGCGTTGACTGAAGATTTAATCACTATTGCAAAGGAAGAACTCAACGTTAAAGAACTTGAAGTTTTAACCGATGCAAAGGGATTTATCTCTTACAAGTTAAAACCGCAACTTAAAACTTTAGGACCTAAATACGGCGCTAAACTCGGTCTTATTAGAAACTTCCTTGAAACTTGCGATGCTAACGCCGTTGTTGAAGCGGTTAAGTCAAGCGGTAGTTTCAAAGTTGAACTCGGTGGATCTGAAGTTGAATTTACTATCGACGATCTTCTTATTTCTTCAGAAAGTAAGGAAGGTTACGTATCGGCTAGTGAAAACGGCGTAACGGTAGTTCTTGATACTACTATTACAAAAGAACTTTTATTCGAAGGTATTGAAAGAGAAATCGTTTCTAAAATCCAAACGATGAGAAAAGAAGCGGGCTTTGAAGTTACCGATAGAATTAACGTTTACTACCAAGCGGAAGGCGACGCGCTTACCGTATTTAACGCTAACGCTAAAGCGTTAGGAGATAGCGTTCTTGCTGTAACAGTAACACAAACTAGCGACGTTAAAGGCTTTGTAAAAGAGTGGGACATTGCAGACGCGAAAGTAATTATCGGAGTTGAAAAAGCGTAAATGGTTGTTGCAGACAAGTGGTCGGACTATGAAATTATCGCGACGGGTGACGGGTATAAGTTAGAGCGTTGGAAAGACGTTACTTTACTTCGCCCCGATCCGCAGGTAATTTGGAAGACTGACGTTGATATGTTTAACTATCAGGGGTTAAACGCTAAATATATCCGTAGCGAATCAGGTGGCGGTAGATGGGAAAGGTTAAAGTCTATGCCAGACGAGTGGATAATTAGTTACGGAGAGTTAAAATTCAAAATAAAACCTATGGGTTTTAAGCATACGGGCTTATTCCCCGAACAAGCGGGAAATTGGGAAAAGATGACGGCGCTTATCAAAAAAGCCAACCGTCCTATAAACGTTCTCAATTTGTTTGCGTACACGGGTGGCGCTACCGTTGCTTGCTTAAAAGCAGGCGCGAGCGTTTGCCACGTTGACGCTGCTAAAGGTATGGTTGAAAGGGCGGGAGAAAACTGCCGTCTTTCAGGCGTTGGTGAAGGTAAGGTTAGGTTTATTATCGACGATTGCTTAAAATTCGTTCAACGTGAAATTCGCCGTGGCAAAAAGTACGACGCTATTATTATGGATCCGCCGAGTTTTGGTAGAGGACCTGGCGGAGAAACTTGGAAGATTGAAAACGAACTTTACAATTTAGTTAAAATATGCACGCAAGTTTTAAGTGATAATCCGTTGTTCTTTTTAATAAACAGTTATACAACGGGTCTTCAACCTCAAGTTCTTAAAAATATTCTTACGTTGCTTATGCCTAAGGGCGAATATAATATCGATGCTTACGAAGTTGGGCTTCCAACTCGCGAGGGAATTAATCTTCCTTGCGGTTGTTCTGGATTGTGGTCTAAAGTTTTATCGTAACACCCAAAAATTACGCTAGGACTAAAAAACAGAAAGGAGTTTTATGGAAAATCCTATTATAATTTACGAAGATAATCACGTTATAGTTGCGTTAAAACCGCAAAATATGCCGTCTTGCGACGATGAGAGTAAAGATTTATCTTTACTTTCTGCTCTTAAACAAATGATAAAGGAAAGAGATAACAAGCCGGGCAACGTATATTTAGGCTTAGTTCATAGGCTTGATAGACCGACTGGTGGGGTTATGGTGTTTGCCAAAACGTCGAAGGCGGCGGGTAGGCTTTCTGAACAAATGAAATCTGGCGATTTTGAAAAGGTTTATCACACGGTGCTCGTTGGAACGCTTGATAAAAAATCACAAACGGTAACGAATTATCTTAAAAAGAACGCTATAACTAATATGGTGTATATTTGCCCGCAAACCGTTGAGGGCGCGAAGAAAGCCGAACTTCATTACGACGTGTGTGAGGAAAAGAACGGCTTATCACTCGTTAAGGTTAAACTTTACACGGGCAGAAGTCATCAAATTAGAGTTCAAATGGCAAACCTTGGCTATCCTGTTTACGGCGATATGCGTTACGGTGGCGAAAATGCAGTTAAGGGAAACCTTGCGTTATTTGCAACTTCGTTGTCGTTTACCCACCCCGTAACTAAGGAAAGATTGAGTTTTAAGGTTGAACCGCCCAAGGAACTTTCGCCTTGGAAATTATTCGATACGTCGGTAACAGTAGTTCCGTCGTTATAATTTCTGGTTAAAATGAGCAAAAATTAATTATTATTATTGACAAATTATAATAATAAGGGTAAAATATATAAGTATTATAGTAAAATAGTGCGAGTTTACGCACTTTATATGGTTAGGAGTTAAAATGACTAAAAAACGCATTACCAAATTATTAGTAACTCTCGTATGCGCAATTTTCGTGTTACCTATTGCCTTAGGCGCTTTCGTCGTTAAGGCAGATGCGAATAAAACTTACGCGTACGTTGGCGTTAACTTTGAACTTGTTGTTACCAACGAGGGGATTAAAGACGCGGGTTCAGACGTTAAAATTGAATTAAAAGAAACTGCGGGTACTCCTGTCGTTTTATATGAAAACGGCACTATTAAGACTGAAGGCGTTACCAACGCGGTATTAAATTCTTATACTACTGGTAAGGTTACTTTGAGAATTACTCGCGCAGGCGATTACGTTGTTTCAGTTGAAACGACAAAGAAAGATACTGCCGTTTCTCAATCTTTTGACGTTAAAGTTCTTGATGACGTTAATAGTGAAGAATTTAAGCAAAACTTCACAGAGCCTAGTTATAAGTTAAGTGAGATTGCTGCTTATAGGCAAATCGTTAAGAACTCTACCGTTGCTGAAAAGGTTAACCCTGAAGATGAAGACGTGTTGCTTTCAATTGGTGACGAGTATAAAGTTCCCACGCTTAAAGATATAGTTGATACAGGTGCGTTTGGATATAGCCAATATAAGAGAAATTTATATTACGTTGTTCCCCATTCTTCAACCTATTCTACTACAAATGCAAACGGCAACACCGACCTTAAAATCAATATTACTAAAGTTGGTACTTATAGATTTTACGTTTTATTTAGTTTAGATAGTATTGACGGTAAGACTTTTAGTATTACCACTAAGAATACTCAAGAATATGCAGACGGTTTCTATAAGGTAAAGGGCGATAACGGTAAATACCTTTTCTCTTCAGGTTCAGGCGATGCTATTAAGTTCTATAAAGATGAAGACCTTACTGAAGAATACACGGGCGAACTTACAAAAGCAGAACTCGTAGTTCCCATTTTCGAGTTTACTATTGAAAATGCCGGTCCTAAGATTACACTTCCTTCTTACCAAGAAAAAGGTTATATCAACCTTAAATATAACGTTAAGGGTATTGAAGTAACCGGTAATGACGTTGACGCTACTTACACTTTACAATATAGAGAAAATCAAACTGACGAGTGGCAAACCGCTAGTGAAGAGTACGATGAATCAAAGCACTCTTTCACTCCTACTAAGGAAGGTTATTATAGAGTTAAGGTTGACGTTATCGACGTTGACGGTATCTCTGAAAGTGACGCTACTGCAAGCATCGTAGTTACTAAAAAACTTTCTAAGGTTGAGTACAAAACAAGTTTCAAAAACTGGCTCAGCGTTAATAAAGTTCCGTTCATCTTCCTTTGCTTATCAGTTGTATGCTTACTTGCTATCGTAGTATTATTACTTCTCACTCCAAAGAGAATGGAAGCAATCGCTAATTTCTTCAAAAAGATTTTTGCTAAAAAAGAAAATAAAGTTGAAGATGACGATGAAGAATAATTAAATTAAAAAGCACGCTTCAAGCGTGCTTTTTTGTTACCGTAAAGTTATAAAATTATCGTTTTAATTATATTAACCTATCATAAATCATATAATCTCGTATGATACTTACAAATTGCGACGTTAATAAAACAGCCGTTATATCGGCAATAAACTTAAAAGATAAAGAGTATCTTTCTAGACTTTATAGTTTAGGGCTTTTTATCGGCGCGAAAGTAAAAGTTGAGTTTATATTAAAAAACAAGCGGGCAAGCGTTGTTTCTCTTAACGGAAAGGCTGTGATTTTATCTAGCGAGATAACTGATTGTTTGGAGGTTTTATATGAGTGAAGTTCTTATCGTTGGAACGCCAAACAGCGGTAAATCAACTTTGTTTAACGCCCTTACAAAGGGCAACGTTAAAGTGGGCAACTGGCACGGTGTTACCGTTGATACCGTTTCAAAGCCGTTTACGATAAATGAAAAAACTTATCTTTTAACCGATACGCCCGGGATATATTCGCTAAACCCCTTAACGCTTGAAGAAAAAGTTACGCTTAGTAAGATTAAAGAATTTAATGGAATAATGGTGTTTGTTACCGACTTTATATCTTACCCTTTTGCAATAACTTCAGTTTTATCCTTATATAATAAAGGGTTTAACGTAATTTTAGCCGTAAATTTTCTCAAAGAGTTTGAAAAAAACGGCGGTATATATAATAAGGATATAGTAAAGAGTTTTCCTTTTCCTATAATACTATCTGATTTTAATACCAAATTAGGCGTTAGCCTTATAAAAAACGAAATATATAATTATCAAAGAACTACTGCTTATTACGATAAAAATGCGCTCGTAAATTTTATAGAAGTTCCGCCTTATAAAAAAGAAAAAATTGACAAAATGGTTTTATCGTCTAAATTGTCGTGGCTATTCGTTTTAGCGTCGGTAATAATAACTTTTTATATATCTTTCGGTTCTTACGGCATAGGTGGTATTTTAAGTAGCCTTTTAAGTTATGGGTTTGAAAAGTTATATATACTTTTAGAAAGGTTTTTAATAAGCGTTGATATATCCTTATTTATAAAGGGGCTTATTTTAGACGGGATTTTTTCAGGCCTATCTTCCGTTTTAACTTTCTTACCGCAAATGCTCGTTTTAGGCGTTGTGTTAACCTTTATAGAGCAGAGCGGTATTATGGCGAGAATAGCGTTTATAACCGAAAGTTTTTTATATTCAAGCGGTCTTAACGGAAGAGCGGTGTTTTCGGCTCTTATGGGGTTTGGTTGCACCGCTGTTGCGATAAACTATACGGGCGGATTAGAAAGTGAAAAGGAGAGAAAAAGGGCGTCACTTCTTTGTAGCGGAATAAACTGCTTGGCAAAACTCCCGATATTTTTATTCTTTTCAACTCTGCCTTGCGTAAAATATCCATTTTTTTATATAACGGGCGTTTATTTGTTTTCCATAATGATAGTTTTTGTTAGATTATTCGTTACGGGGAATTTAATTGTAAAGGGAAAACGCGCTCCGCTCATTATGGAATTACCGCCTTATCGACTTTGCAAAGGTAAAGACCTATATAAATCCTTGCTAAATAACTTAAAACAGTTTATAATAAAAATAGCAACGGTTATATTTTTAATTTCGGTTGCAACTTATCTATTAAGTTCACTATCGTTTGATTTAAGTTTCGTTAGCGCAAGTGGAAAAGATAGTATTTTATCAATAATAGGCAAGGCGTTAACTCCTTTACTTTATCCGCTTGGCGTTAGAGATTGGAAGGTTACTCAGGCGTTAATTTCTGGCTTGTTTGCAAAAGAGGCTATACTTTCAACGCTAATAACTTTATATCCAGAAGGCGTTTATTTAAGTTTTGAAACGGTTATAACGCTAACGGCGTTCATCATTATATATCCGCCGTGTATAGTGGCGCTATCGCAAGTTAAACGCGTTGCAGGGAAAAAATTTACGATAATCTACGTTTTTATATTGATTGTAGAGGCGTATTTAATATCTTTGATATTAAGGTTGATAATATGAAGGTTTTCAAGGTAGAAGAAAATTCAATAAAACTAAGCAAGTTTTTAAGTGATAAGTACGGCGCGTCAATGCCGTATTCTACCATGCAAAAATTATTCCGCGCAAAAGATATAAAGGTTGACGGTAAAAGGGTTTCAAAAGATTTAACCGTGCAAAAAGGTCAAGAAATTTGCGTTTATTTTGACGGGGTTAAAAATGAAATCACGCCACTTTTTAATAAATGCGGAATTTTAGTTTTTTTCAAGCCGAGAACGATAACGAGTGAAGACTTTGAAGTAGAAGTTAATAAAACTTATCAAGGCTATAAACTTTGCCACAGGCTTGATAGGAACACGGCGGGTTTATTAGTTTTTGGAATAGAAAAAAGCCTTGAAGAAATGCTTAGCGCCTTCAAAAAGAGGACTATTCAAAAGTTTTATTTAGCCGAAGTTTACGGAGCGCTTGAAAAAGATAGCGATACATTGAGTTCTTACCTTGTGAAAAACTCGGAAAACTCTCTTGTGAAAATTTACGATAAAAAGGTGGAAGGGAGCGTTAAAATAGTAACCAAGTACGAAGTTGTTGAAAAAAGGAAAAACTCAACCGTTATAAGGGTTGAACTCATAACGGGCAAAACTCATCAAATAAGGGCTCACTTTGCTCATATCGGGCATTTCGTTATAGGTGACGGAAAGTATGGTAGTAACGAGATAAATAAACTTTTCAAAGCAAAGCGCCAGCGCTTAACGGCTTATTCGTTGACGTTTAATTTTGAAAAAGATAGCCCTTTATATTCTATAAACGGGGAAACTATAACTTTAGATAATAACGACTTTTGAAAACGCTCGCAAGCATAAGGCTTGCGAGCGTTTAATCATTTTATTACTTGATAATAAATTCTTGGTGTTTGTTTGGATTTACGAGTAAAGATTTTTGGTCGGTATAATAAACTGCGCCCAAATTTTTACCGCCTTGCTTTTTAACGAACTTTCTAAGCGTATAGTCAACTTCAACTTTAACGCCCTGCGATGCTTCGGAGTAAAAGGCGCAAATCTCGGCTACCGTTTTAATAATATCGTTATTGATATCGTCGCTAGATTTTAATATAGTGTGGCACGAGTGATAGTTTTTAACGTGAAACCACAAATCGTTTCTATCTGAAATACTAAGCAGTCTATCGTTTTGCACGTTGTTTTTGCCAACTAAAACGGAAACGCCGTTTATCTCGTATTTAATAAATCCAAGCGGTAAACTCTTTTTATTTTTGTTTTTACTAGATTGAGTTTTTATAAGCCCCAAATAAATAAGTTCTTGCTTAATTTCATCAAAATCTTGTAAAGTTATTGCGTTTTCAATTGAAAATCTAATAGACTTTATATATTCAAGTTCACGCCTAGCGTCTTCAAGTTGGATTTCAGATTGCTTTATAGCGTTTTGCTTTTTCTTGTAAATTTTGAAATATTTTTGAGCGTTTTGTTGCGGGGAAAGGGTGCTATCAAGCGAAACTTCAACCGTTTCAGCGCCGTTATCCGTATAATTTGTAAGGGCAACTTTTTCTTGCCCCTTTTTTATAAGGTACATTTGCGAAGTTATAAGTTCGCCGTAAAGTTTATATTTTTCTAAAGTATTAGCCGAAATTATAGTTTCGGTTAAAACGGCTATTCTTTTAGTAAATTTTTTCTCTTGTGAATTTATATAGGTTAAAAGGTTGTTTCTTTTAGTTTTTATATCGGAGTTTTCTTCCGCGCTTCCGTAAACGCTTTCCATAGCCGAAATTATAGAGTCAAACTTGTTTCTTTCGCCTAAAATAGATATATAATCGGTAAAGAAAAAGTCTTTCATCTTACCGTCGTTAATCGTTACGGGCGATGCGTTTAAGTTTGAAAAATCAAGCGCTATTTTATATGCTTTTTCCCCGTCGTAAACGGATAAACTATTAGAAATTCTATATGCAATCTCGCCTGCCGTTTTAGGCGAAAAATCATAAAAATTATTGAGAATATATTTATCTAAACTCTCGCCGTTTGACGCTAAAAATACGCCTTTTGCATCTGGGCTAAAAATTGAAATTTTGCCCGTATTATCGGGAAATTTGTACTGCGCGCCTACTAGGGTTACACGCTTTGAGTCAAGGTCTTGCGGGGTGGATTTAAGCGAGCCTAAAATTAATCCGTCTTTAACTAAAAATAGGTTGCTGTGTTTTCCCATAATTTCTGAAAACAAAGTGTATCTAACGGCGTCTTTGAAATCATTGTAATTTATAAAGGTAACGGCAATAATTCTATCGTCGTTAGCAATCTCAACCTTTTCAATTTCCGCACCCGTCAAGTGTTTTCGAAGTAGCATGCAAAAATTAGGGCATACCTCGGGATTAGGCTTTTCCTTATACGAAAGTGAAACCCTGCAAAAATTAGCCGATAAGTTCATTATTAGCCTTGAAACGCCTTGTTTATAGATTGCAATATCTATCTCAGACAAACTCGGCTCGGTAATTTTATTTACTTTTGCGCCCGCTATTTTTTCGTTAAGTGATAGGGCGATTTTTTTAAGAGTTATTAAATCTTGTGGCATAATTCTTCCTTTTTCGGTTATATTATATAACTTTAAGCGTTAATTGTAAATTAAAAATTCAAAATCGTGCCATAAAAAACTTTACAATAATCGTTATCTTTGATAAAATAAATAAAGTAATTAAAAACTTTTAGGAGAAATATAATGAAATATACTGTTAAACCTGCTGAAAAAAGCACGGTAAAAATCAACATCACTCTCAACGCTCAAGAATGGGAAAACGCTCAAAAGAAAGCGTATGATAAAACTAAGGGTAAATATAGCGTTCCTGGTTTTAGAAAAGGAAAAGTTCCTAAGAACGTAATTGAACAAATGTATGGTAAAGGCGTATTCTTTGAAGAGGCAATCAACGTTTCTTTCTCAGAATACTACTTTGAAATTTTAGATAAAGAAACTTCTATCGAACCTATCGACAGACCTGACATTGATATTGAAAAGATTGACGAAAAGGGTATTACTATGGTTGCAATCGTTCCAGTTAAGCCCGAAGTTACTCTTGGCGAATATAAAGGTATAACTATTGATAAAGTTGAGTATAATGTAACTAAAAAGGACGTTGACGCTGAAATCGACCGTTTAGTTAAGAGAAATGCAAGAGAAGTTAACGTTGAAGGTAGACCTTGCCAAAACGGCGATATCACAGTTATCGACTACAAGGGTACTATTGACGGCGTAGCATTTAACGGCGGTACTGCAGAAGGTCAAACTTTAGAACTTGGTTCAGGCGCGTTTATTCCTGGATTTGAAGACGGCGTTGTTGGTATGAACATCGGCGATGAAAAGGATATTAACGTTAAGTTCCCCGATAACTACGGCGCTGAAGAATTAAAAGGTAAAGACGCTGTCTTTACCGTTAAACTTCACGAAATTAAGGTAAAAGAACTTCCCGAAGTTACTGATGAATTTATCAAGGAAGCAACTGGCGAAGAATCTCTTGACGCTTTCAAAAAGTCAACTAAGGCTAAACTTAAAGAAGCAAACGACAAGAGAGCAAAAGCAGAAACCGAAGATAAAATCATTGAAAAGATTGCTGAAACTTCTACCGTTGAAATTCCAGACGCTATGGTTGAAAGGCAAATTGACGCTATCGTTCAAGATATGGAATATAGAATGATGTATCAAGGTTTAAGACTTGAAGATTTCTTAAAATATAGCAATCAATCTATGGAAGATTATAGAAATTCTTTCAGAGATAACGCTCAAAAGCAAGTTAAACTTCAACTTGTTGTTGAAAAGATTATCAAGACTGAAAACATTACCGTAGATCAAGCGGAAATTGACGAAAAAATCAAAGAACAAGCAAAGAATATGGGTAAGGACTTTGAAGAATACAAAAAGTCAATGAACGACCGTCAACTTTCTTATTTTGAAAACAACGCTCTCATTGAAAAAATGTTTGCCTTCCTTACTGCAAACAACAAAATCGACTAATTAGAATTTAGTTTAGTCTATAAGGAGTATTATGGCTTTAATACCTATGGTTGTGGAACAAACCAACAAAGGTGAACGTTCCTACGATATTTATTCAAGATTACTTGAAGATAGAATTATAATGCTTTCAGGGGAGATTGACGATGCAACTGCAAACACTATAGTTGCAGAACTTATCTACCTTGAGGCAAAAGATCCCGATAAAGATATTTGTTTATATATCAATAGCCCGGGTGGTTCGGTTACCGCAGGTCTTGCAATTTATGATACTATGAATTATATTAAGTGTGACGTTTCTACTATTTGTATCGGTATGGCTGCATCGATGGGCGCTTTCCTTCTTTCAAGCGGTAAAAAGGGAAAGAGATTTGCTCTTCCCAACAGCGAAATTATGATTCATCAACCTTTAGGTGGCGCTCAAGGTCAAGCGAGCGATATTAAAATTCAAGCCGACCATATCTTAAAGATTAAAGATAAACTCAACAAGATTTTATCTGAAAACACAGGTAAGTCTATCAAGCAAGTGGAAAAGGACACTGATCGTGATAACTACTTATCCGCTGAAGATGCGCTTGAGTACGGGTTAATTGATAAAATCTATTACAATCGCTAATTTTAATCCGTTATAAGCGTCGTTATACTTTGTTACTGCGACTTTTTAACACTTCGATGACCGACAAGGTCTATCTCAGCGTTAAAAAATCTTGTGCCTCGTCTAACTCGCTTCTAACGTCTTAAAATACGTGTTTAACTAGGCTTTGAGTTAAGCTAAACAAATTATATATAGATTTTATCCACAACTTTTTGTTGAAAACAAAAAATATAACTTTACGCAAAGCGTAAAATATATCTTGCCGAAAGGCGAATATCACTTTTTGACGCAGTCAAAAAATATCACTATTAAAAGGAGGTTGACTATGGCAGATGAAACGATAAATAACGGGCTTTATTGCGCTTTTTGCGGTAAGCCAAAGGAACTTGCAAACAAGTTAGTTGCAGGCCCTAACGGTTTATATATTTGCGACGAGTGCTTGGAAATTTGCAATTCTATTTTAGAAGAAGAGTCAATTTCTCCTGAAATGGAAACAGTTCCCTTAAAAACCCCGAAAGAGATAAAAGAAGAACTTGATAATTACATTATCGGTCAAGATAAAGCCAAAAAAGTTTTATCCGTTGCGGTTTACAATCATTATAAGAGAATCAACTCTCAAACTGCTGGTAAGTGCGACGACGATACTGAAATTGAAAAGAGCAATATCTTGCTTTTAGGCCCTACGGGTTCGGGTAAAACCTTGCTTGCAAGAACGCTTGCTAAAATTTTGAACGTTCCCTTTGCAGTAGCCGACGCTACGACTTTGACAGAGGCTGGTTACGTTGGTGAAGACGTTGAAAATATTTTATTAAAACTTATCAAAAACGCCGATTACGATATTGAAAGGGCGGAACGCGGAATAGTTTATATTGACGAGATTGACAAGATTGCAAGAAAATCTGAAAATATGTCCATCACGCGTGACGTTTCTGGCGAAGGCGTTCAACAAGCGCTCCTTAAAATTATCGAGTCAACCGTTGCAGCCGTTCCACCGCAAGGCGGAAGAAAGCACCCGCAACAAGAACTTATCCATATTGACACTACGAATATTTTATTCATTTGCGGTGGTGCGTTCGTTGGGCTTGATAAGATTATTAAAAAGCGTAAAGACACGTCAAGTTTAGGTTTTGGCGGAGAAGTTAACGGAAATAAAAACGACACGACTGCGGTTTTAAGTGACGTTCAACCGGGCGATTTAACTAAATACGGTTTAATACCTGAATTTGTTGGAAGAGTTCCAATTACGGTATGCTTAGATCCGCTTAACGAAACGGCTCTTGTTAAGATTATGACCGAGCCTAAAAACGCACTCGTTAAGCAGTATAAAAAACTTATCGGTATGGACGATTGCGAACTTGAAGTAACTGACGGCGCAGTTTACGAGATTGCTAAAAAGGCAATATCGTTAAAGACTGGCGCAAGGGGCTTGCGCACTATATTTGAAAATATAATGCTTGACTGCATGTACGATATCCCCACCGAAAACGCTAAAAAAGTAATAATCGATGAAGAAGTTGTAAAGGGTAACAAAAAACCCGAAATAGCATAAAAACAAGGCTTAATGCCTTGTTTTTTTATGCGGTTATATTTTGCTATGCAAAGATATATTTTTTGACTCTGTCAAAAAGTTGTTGATGAATTTTATAAATAATAAAAGCACGCTAACAGCGTGCTTTTTTAATCTTTTCTACCTATTAAAAAATCAATATCTTCATCAAAATAATCGGCAATTTTGCATAAGTTTGATAGCGTTATTTCTCTTTGACAAAGTAAATATCTCGATATTGTTTGTTGGGGAATATCAACTTTTCTTGCAAATTCTGAAATTGAAGTTTCACCTATTAGCGCTTTTAAATTTTCGGCAAATGCCTTCATGATCTTATTATCCATACGATTATTTTACACCAAGCGGTGTATTTTTGTTGACATTACACCAAACGGTGTGATATAATTGCTTTATTAATTACAAAGGAGGGTTTCTTTATGAAATCTGTTTTAAAAAGAGTAAGTGTTTTTGCTGTAAGCACTTTAATGATTTTTTCAGTGCTTGTGTTTTCAGCGTGCGATTCAAATAAGGGTAATACCGAAGAGATTCAATCGTTTTATGATGCTGTTGTTGAGTCAAAAAGCGCTTTAGAGACTCTTGCTGGCGAAATTTATACTTGTTGGCATGCGTATGTTTATAAAGATAAATATAGTAGCGTTGACGCAGCTCTTTTAACTGCGATTACTAATGAATATGAAGCATATGAATTTATTAAAGCAAATGATGAAAAATTAAAGGATCTTTATAAAACGGTAAAGGATAGTGATTTAGGAGATCAAATTAAAGACGTTATGAGTGCTTATACGGATTATTATGAATTTGTATATAACGTGAGCGGTAGTTTTACAAGTTTTTCATCAAACAATGAAACGTTAAAAAAAGAATTAGCAAGTGCTGTGAAAAAACTTGAACTTGAAATGTAAAATCGAAAGCGTGGGGTGACCCACGCTTTTTAAGTTGCAATAATTCCCCTTAAAGAGTAAGGGGAATACAAGGGGATATGAGGAGTTTGAGGGTTGGGGGTTGTAGGGGGTAAGGGGCACGTCCGGAAAACGCCCCTTGCCCCTCTACGAAAAAAATAATATACTTTTATTTTTATTAAAAATCTTAGTTTTTTATTGACAAAACGCGTGCGGAATTGTAAACTAAAAAAGTAAATACTTTTTAGGTAGGTTTTTTTATGAAAAAGTTTAATTATATGGCTGATAGACTTGAAAATATCCACTCTGATATTCGTGGTCCTATTTTCTTTAGAGCTTTAGAAATGGAAGCGGAAGGTCAAAAGGTGTTAAAACTCAACACGGGTAACCCTGCAACTTTCGGTTTCAAAATGCCCGAATCTATTAAAAATCAAATTATCAACAACGTTGAAAAGGGTTTAGGTTACTGTGATTTAAGAGGTATGCCTATCGCTAAACAAGCAATCGTTGAATACGAAACTTCTAAAGGCGTTCCCGGTCTTACACCTGACGACGTGTTTATTACTAACGGCGTTAGTGAAGCGGCAAGCATGTTAACCCAAGCGCTCGTTAGCGACGGCGACGAAGTTTTAATGCCAAGCCCTTACTATTCACTCTGGTCAAACTCAGTTATAGCGGCAGGCGGTAAACCTGTATTTTATAATTGCGTTGAAGAATTAAATTGGAGCCCTGATATCGAAGATATCAAGAGCAAGATTTCAAAGAGAACTAAAGCAATCGTTGTTATTAACCCAAACAACCCAACGGGCGTTTTATATCCCGATAGCGTTTTACTTGAAATTGCTGAAATTGCTCGCCAAAACAACATTATCGTTTTCTCTGATGAAATTTACGATAGACTTGTTTTCGATGGTAAAGTTCACAATTCTTTTGCAAAACTTGCGCCGGATCTTGACATTGTAACCTTAAACGGTTTATCAAAATCACATTGTTTATGCGGTTTAAGATGCGGTTGGATTTGCTTAAGCGGTAAGAGTGCTAAAATGGAAGAACTTAACAAGGCTCTCGTAGTTTTAGCGTCTGTTAGACTTTGCTCAAACGCTCTTATGCAACTTATTATCCCCACCGCGCTTAAAGATACTGATTACACTAACGAAATGATTGGTGAAACTGGTAGACTTTATCTTCAAAGAAAAGCGTGCATCGAAGCGATTAATGAAATTGACGGTTTATCGGTAGTTCCTAACGACGGTGCGTTCTATATCTTCCCGAAAATTGACACCGAAAGATTTAACGTAACTGATGATAAAGCGTTCGTTAGAGGCTTGCTTGAAGCAAAGAAGATTTTAGTAGTTGCAGGCTCTGGCTTTGGTTACACCAAGCCCGACCACTTCAGAGTAGTTATGCTCCCAGAGCATCAAACTCTTAAAAATGCAATGTACGAAATTGGTGACTACTTGCAAACTCTTAAGAAATAACAATAAAAAACGAGTTCAAACTGAACTCGTTTTTTTGTTAAATTTTTTCAAATACTTTCATTTTAGTTTTTCTTAAAAACCAACCTATAAGGCGGGGAGCAGTACGCGGAAAGAACTTATACATAAAATTCATAAGATAGGCGTCAAACCCCGTAATTATTCGTTTTTTACCTTTACTTGCCTTTCTTATAATTTTTTTGGCAACTTTTATAGGGTTTGCGGAAATTTTATCGATTAAACCCTTTTCCTTTTTATCAAGTGCTTGATTGCGCATAACTTCAGTTTTGGTAAATCCCGGCATAACGGTAACGATACTAACCTTTTTATTTTCAAAGGATAAGCACTCTGAAAATCTTGTTACTGCAGATTTTGTTGCCGAGTAGAGTGAAATTCCTGCAAACGGGCATAGACTTGCGGAACTTGATATATTTATCATAATAGGGCTGGGTTGATTTTCAATAACGGGTAGCATATACTTTGCAGAGTAAACAACCGATAAAAAGTTAACGTCGATAACTTTTTTATTTAAGTCGAAATACTCGCCGTTAAAACTTGAAAACTTAGGGAGTACGCCCGCGGAATTTATAACGCCGTTTATAGAAATTTTGTTTTCTTCTATATAATTTTTAATTTTTTGCCACTCCGTTTCAATGCCAACGTCGGCTATTATATAGTTAAAATTATCGCCAAGTTCTTCTTTTACTGCTTGAAGTTTTTCTTGGTTACGGGCAACGCCTAAAACTTTAGCGCCGTATTTTTTAATAAGTAGGGTAGCCAAATTTTTGCCTATCCCAGAAGAAGCGCCCGTGATTAATATGTTAGATTGCTCATTAAAATACTTGTTCATATATACAGTTTATCACAAATTTTTTACATAGAACAGTATTTTGAAAAAATACTTGATAAATATTATTATTTAGTATATAATTATTAAACTATGCAAGAAAATATGAATAACGAACAAATTGAAATTATAGAAACTGAAACAAAGAAAGTTGAATCTTTCGGTATGCCGTCAATGGCGGTTAGGGGTAAGGTAATCTTCCCTAACGTTTACACTACGATTGACGTTGGCAGAGTTAGATCTCTTGCCGCGGTAAACGCGTCTATGAAACAAGATAGGCTTATATTTTTAACTTGCCAAAAAGACGTTAAAGTAGATTCTCCAACCGCTAGCGATTTATACGAAGTGGGTACTGTTTGCCGTGTTGGCAACCTTTCAAAAGTTGGAAACGAGAATTTCCGCTTGGCAGTTGAAGGTTTATATAGGGCGAAGATTACCGCCGTATCTGATAATAAAGATTACTTTTCTTTTAACGTTGAAAAAATTGTTGGCAACGATGAACTTGACGTTTTAGGCGACGCTTATTTTAGAAACGCCAAAGAACTTTTCAAGGAAACGTCGGCGGTTTTGCAAAAGTTTAATAAAGATACGGCAAGCAAAATCTCCGCGATTGAAAACGCTGAAGAGTTTATAAACACGGCAACTTTCAATCTTCCCATCAAGGAAAAGGACAAGCAAAGGGTTTTAGAACTTGAAGACTTAAAAGATAGGCTTATTCTCTTTTACGACCTTTTGCTCTACGAAAAGGAAATTATTAGCGCCAATAAGCAAATTGCCGAAAGGGTAAAGGAAAGCGTTGAAAAGAACCAAAAAGAATTTTATCTTCGCGAGCAATTAAAGGCAATTCACGAAGAACTCGGCGACGATATGAAAGAACTTGACGAGTTAACCGAGAAAATCAAGGCTAAAAATATGCCCAAAGAATCGGAAGATAAAGTTCTTGCCGAACTTACCAAAATGTCTAAAATGGTTCCTTCTTCGCCGGATTACACCGTTTTACGCTCGTATATCGATTGGATAATCGATCTTCCTTTCAACGTTGAAAGTCAAGACACAAAAGACCTTTCAGAGTCAGAAAAAATGCTTGAAGAAGACCACTTTGGTTTAGAAAAAATCAAAGAGAGAATTTTAGAATACTTGGCGGTACTTAAACTTACAAAATCTCTTAAAGGTCCTATATTATGTTTAGTTGGTCCTCCGGGCGTTGGTAAAACTTCGGTTGCAAAATCGGTGGCGAGAGCCTTGAATAGAAAACTCGTTAGAATGAGCCTTGGCGGTGTTAAAGACGAGGCTGAAATTCGTGGCCATAGAAAAACTTACATCGGCGCAATGCCCGGTAGAATTATCTACGGTATGAAAGAAGCGGGCGTTATAAACCCCGTATTCTTACTCGACGAAATAGATAAACTTTCAACCGATCTTCGTGGCGACCCGGCAAGCGCGCTCCTTGAAGTTTTAGACCCCGAGCAAAACGAAAGTTTTAGAGATAGATATATTGAAATTCCTTATAATCTTCAAAAGATTATGTTTATAACCACCGCGAATACGCTTGATACTATTCCCGCGCCACTTCGCGACCGTATGGAGATTTTGGAACTTTCAGGATATACGCAAGAAGAAAAGATTGAAATTGCCCTTAAATATCTTGCTCCCAAGCAATCAAAGGAAAACGGGCTTACAAGTGATAATATCGAGTTCACGCGTGAAGGCGTTTCGGCTATTATTGAAGGTTACACGAGCGAGGCGGGCGTTAGAAAACTTGAACAACTCGTTGGAACGGTTTGCAGAAAAGTTGCAGTTCAACTTGCTAAAAATAAAAAATACCCCAAGCAAATTATAACCGATAAGGTCATAAGCGACTATTTAGGCGCTGAAAGATATAAGAGCGAAGAAACTTTAGAAGAAAATCAAGTTGGCTCTGCTACGGGGCTTGCTTGGACGCAAGTTGGAGGAACTACGCTCACTATCGAAGTTGCCCTTATGGAAGGCAAAGGAAATATTTTACTCACGGGTAAACTTGGCGAAGTTATGCAAGAAAGCGCTAAGACGGCGCTCGGCTATATCCGTTCTAATAAGGATAAATTAGGCGTAACCGTTGACTTTGATAAAACGGATATCCACCTTCACGTTCCCGAAGGCGCAACGCCAAAAGACGGGCCTAGCGCAGGCATTACCATAGCAACCGCGCTCCTTTCGGCGTTTACGGGTAAAAAAGTTAGAAGAAACGTTGGTATGACGGGTGAAATAACTTTGCGCGGTAACGTTCTTAAAATTGGCGGTCTTAAAGAAAAATCACTCGCGGCGTATAGGCTTGGAGTGAGAGAAATTATTATTCCGTTTGGAAACGTTAAGGACTTAGAAGAAATTCCAAGCGAAATTAAGGATAAGTTGAACTTTATTCCCGTTAAAACGGTTGAAGAAGTATTTGAAAAGGTAATAGTAAAATAATGATTATTAAAGAAGCAAAATTCATAACTTCGGTAGCGGATAAAAAGAATTTTTTAGTTTCCGATAAGCCGATTATTGCCGTTTGCGGAAAGTCAAACGTTGGCAAAAGTTCAATAATAAACTGCCTAGCAAACCGCAAAAAATTAGCGAGAACGTCGGTTACGCCCGGTAGAACTAGGCTTATAAACTACTTTGATTTCGGCGAGTTTATCTTAGCAGATTTACCTGGTTACGGCTTTGCAAAAGTATCGGATAGCGAAAAGCAAAAATGGGCAAGACTTATGGAAGATTTCTTTGCTTATAAAGAGGGAATTTGCCACGTTATAATGCTCGTTGATATTCGCCACGATCCAACTAAAGACGATTTGTCAATGATAAGTTATCTCCACTCGTACGCGCTACCGTTTACCGTAGTTGCAACCAAAGCGGATAAAATTGGCAAAACTAAGATTTTTGAAAGGGTAAAATCTATTGGAAATATCTTAACGATAGGCGGTCAAAGTATAATACCAACGTCTAGCGAAACGGGTTACGGAAAAGATAAACTCCTTGCAAAATTAGATACCGTTTTAGAAATTTTTAACGACGATTTTTACACCGAAGAAATAGAAGAAGAAACGGAAGAAGAATAAAACAAAAAAGTGCGATTATATCGCACTTTTTTTTGTTTTGAAATTATAATTTTACGGTTGCAGAATTTTCTTTATATTCAATTCTTTCGCCTGAAGAATTGATAGAGTCAAGATAATTAAGATAGTCTTTGTTACTAGAAAATAACGGAACGTAATTTTCAATAACTTCTTTGGCAATCTTACCGCCGTTTGATAAAAACTCAACTAGCATTTTTACTTGAACTTCGGCTGACGCTATGACTGCAAGTTCGGGCTTATCAATATAGTAATCGTTGCCGTGAGATAATCCTATTGCACCGGGAGCGTAGGGGTGAATTATCGGCATAACGCAAGCAAGGTCGCCCATATCTGTACAGCCAGAACTTGTTATATCTCTACTCTTAAATAAATATCCAAGTTCATTTACGCTTTCCTTAAATACTTCGCGCATTATAGCGTCGTTCTTAAAAGGAGCGTAGCCGGGGGAATCTTCAATTTCGATATTGCAACCGATAGAAAGGGCAGAGCCTATGAGCGCGCGGTTAACTTTTTTATTCGTGTCAAGAATAGCGTTGAAAGAATTGCCCCTTATATAACTTTCAAGCGTAACTTTATCGGGTATTGCGTTAACGGCGTTACCGCCTTTAGTGATTATCGGGTGAACTCTTATAATATCTTCTTCTTTGAAAGTTTCTCTAATTGCGTTTATTGCAGATAAACCGAGCGTTGACGCGTATAACGCGTTAACTCCGTTCCAAGGAGAACCGCCAGCGTGAGCGGAAACACCCTTGTAAGTTATCTTTTTCGCAATGCAACCGATTGCTCCGTTGTTTACGAAAAAGTGTTCGTTTTGAGTGGTGTGGAGCATAAACGCCATATCAACGCCGTCAAAATAACCCCTAGATAAAAATTCCGCCTTTCCGCCCAAGTATTTAATAACGCCTTTTTTAATAAGGTTTTGGCGATATTCAATTTCGATAAGTTCTTCAGCGGGTACTACGCACAAGCGTATTTTACCCGATAATTTTTCTAAAATTTCAGGGGATTTAAGCGCGCCTGCAATTCCTATCATCGCTCCGCATTGAGCGGCGTGACCGCAACTGTGAACCGCGCCCGTTTCCTTAACGCAGTCGGGGTGGTCAAAATTTATAAGCGAGTCAAGTTCAGAAAGAACTAAAATAGTTGGACCTTTACGCCCCGTATCGATTTCGGTTATAAAACCGGTAATGCCGTCTGCATAAGTTAAGGTGTAGCCTAAGTCTTCAAAAATTTTAGCCATATACGATGAACTCTTAACTTCTCTATAACCCGTTTCGGCGTTTTCCCATAAATATTTTAAGCCGTCACGCATTTGGCTTTCGTATTTTTTAACTTCATTTTTAATTAAATTTATCATAACTATCTCCTTTCGGGAAGAACTGCTTTCTCGCCGTAGAACTTAATTCTTGACTGAACTAAACTCATCGATGCGCTCTTTGGTGGAAGAGAACTTGAGCGATAATCAAAAGCCATAGTAAAATCCGTTAAATTTTGATGAATTTCTTGAGCGGTTTGCTTTTGCTTTTCATATAACACGTCTAAAAACTCTTGAGCGAACTTTCCCGCCTTCGGAGCGTTTTCAACAAGCCTTATATAGTCTGGATAGCAAAAACCTTTTACCGTCTTAAATTGATTTCTGAATTTTTCATCGTCGCCATACAATCTTGCAACCGTTTCAAAATAGCGTTTCATATTGTATTCTAAGCGCCTACAAATAATACAGTCTGAAAACTCTTCTTTCAATTTTTTAGCCGTTTTAACGGCGTTTTTAGCGTTAATGGGCTTTATGAGTTTATCAACGGTTTTAAGCCTTGTGTCTTGTTGAAGGGCAAGACCTAATTTGTTTTTACCAGCGTATAAAAGGTCGAAATGCTCTTTGCAAAACCCGTATTTGTTAACGAGTTTTCTCTCATCGTCTTCCATAACCGCCTCGGAAAGATAAAGTTCGCCTATATCGCATTCGGTTTTTACTCTTAACTTACACATAGGGCATTCGCACTCGCCGTTAAACATTCGCCAAATATGCATAGTTGCAATACTGTAACCCATAATAATCTCCTAGATTTTTTTACTAAGTTTATTTTAACGCAAATTTCAATTATTGTAAACAGTTTTTATAAAATAAAAAACTAGCATTGACTTATTTACTTATTTGGTATAAACTATTAGTATGAATAAGTATGTAAAGAGCGAAATTAAAAAGGCAATTCCGCAAAACAACTTCAAATATTTTTTATACGTTTTCTTGGGGGCGGTGCAAGCGATATTTTCCGTTTTGTTTGCTCTCGCGGTTAAAACGCTTATCAACACGGTTGAAGGCGGTAGTTCAATGCCCACTATCTACGCCGTTATTTACCTTGCGGTAATAGTTATAATCTCTTACGTCTTAGGTGTTATCGTAAGACTTTTAGGGGATAATTTAATGGTAAACTCCGAGCGTATGCTTAAAAAATACGTGCTATTTGGAATACTTGGTAGCGATTATAAAACCTTATCAAGTTTAACGTCGGGCGATTTGGTTTCAAGGCTTGACGGGGACGTTTTGAAGGTTTCAAGCATAAGAGTTAACCTTTTGCCAAATATTTTAGCAACGGCGGTTAGGCTTATTGGAACGATGGTTGCTTTATTTGTTTTACAGCCGTTGTTTACCACCATAATTTTAGGTTGCGCGCTCGTTATAGTCGCTTGCTCGTTCTGGGTGAGAAAAGTCGTTTATAAACTTCATAAAAATTCAAGAATAGCAAGTTCTAAGCAATCGTCTTTCGTTTCTGAAATTTCAGATAACGCAATAGCAGTTAAAACTTTTAACGCTGAAAATTTTGTTTTAGATAGGGCGGACGGTAACTTTTTGGGTTATAAAAAAGCAAGCCTTAAAGAAAAATACTTCGGCTCGTTTGTAAATTCCGTTATCAACCTTTGTTTTACCGCGTTTTACACGGCTACTGCAATTTATGGAACTTACGGCATATTAAACGGTGTTGTTGGGATAAATTTTGGCGTTATAACCGCTATGTTACAACTCGTTTTGCAAATTAGAGCGCCTATATCTAGCGTTAGCGGATTCTTTACCGCGCACGCTGAAATGTTAGTTGCGGGCGGTAGGCTTTTTGAAATTAAAAATAAAGAGCAAGACAAAAAAGAACTTTTAGATTTTGACAGTATAAACTTAAATTCAGTTAGTTTTTCTTACGGCGACGGCGAAGTTATAAAGGACGCTAGTTTAACCGTAAATAAGGGAGATAAACTCTTGATAAAAGGTAGTTCCGGCGAGGGAAAAACTACGCTCGTTAAGGTTATAGCGGGGCTTTATCCTGTAACTAACGGTCAAATTACTATAAATTACGGCGATAATCACTATCTTCCCACTAGCGTATCAAAACTTTATAGTTTCGTTCCACAAGGCAATATGATTTTTTCGGGGACTATAAAAGAAAACGTCGTATTCAACGGTGAATACGACGAAGATAGACTAAATTATTCGCTTAAAATTGCAAAACTTGACGAAGTGATAAATAGCCTTCCCGAAAAAGAAAACACCTATTTATCCGAAACTTTCCGCCTATCAGAAGGGCAAGAACAACGCTTGGCAATAGCGAGAGCAGTTTATTCAAAAGCGCCCGTTATTATTTTAGACGAGCCTACTTCGGCTCTTGATGAAACAACCGAAAAAGAAGTTGTTAAATCACTTTGCGATTTAGATAGAACGTTGATAATTATATCGCATAAACCAGCGTTTGAAAATTCCGTTACTAAAACGGCGGTTATTAGCGGTGGTAAACTTATTTAACCTTCTTGTTTTGTTTATTTACGGCAAATAGCGCCGTTACTATTAGCGCGACGTTTGCGCCGACTATTATTCCAACTGTTAATCCTATAACGAAACTCATACCGTAATTATTCCCCTTATACTAAATAATATTCAAGTTGATAAGCGTTTGTCAAAAAATATTAGTTTTGCATATAAATAGGGCGGAGTAATTACCTTGTCGTATCCTGTTATTAAAAGAGTTTCGCTCTACAACGTAAAAGAAAATTTAAGCAAAATAAAAACGCTCGTAGGTTCTAAAACCAAAGTGTTTGCGGTAGTTAAGGCAAACGCTTACGGGCATGGAATTATCGGCGTTTCTAACGCAGTTTACTCTATGGTTGACGGGTTTTGCGTTTCGCTCGTTAAAGAGGCGTTAGATTTAAGATTTAGCGGAATCGATAAAGAAATTTTGCTACTTACCCCGATAGATGAAAACTATTTAGAAAGGCTTATTGAAAAAGATATAACCTTGACGATAACTTCTAAAAGAGATGCAATCTTAATAGACGGAATTTGTTCGGGGCTTAAAAAAAGAGCCAAAGTTCATATAAAACTCAACACGGGTATGAATAGGCTCGGCATATCTTCCGTTTACGAAGTAAGCGAAGTTTTATCTATCGCTAGGCGTAATAATTTTATTATAACGGGCGTATATTCGCACTTGGGCGATGCTAAAAATAAAAAATACGCAAACTTTCAGCGTGAAAACTTTATAAAACTATCAAGTTATATTTTAGACGAGTATCCAATGGTTACTATGCACCTTTCTTCAAGCGCGGGAATACTACTTGGCGAAAAGTTTTATTTTGATATGGTTAGAGTTGGGCTTTCCTTATACGGATATACTCCGTTTGAAACTAACTTACTTACGCTATCTCCCGCTATGAAAGTTTATGCAAAAACTTTGCTCGTTAGGGAAAAAATTAAAAGTGAGCGTTTACTTTACGGCAGTAAAAAATACAGTTTTGATAAAGTTACTCTTTTAAGAGTTGGGTATGCCGACGGTTTTTTTAGAAGTGGCGATCAAATTCTTCCGCCAAGGTGCATGGATTTAAGCGTTGTTTTAGGGGCGCATTTTGAAAATTATTATTGCGTTATGGATAACGCCCAAAGTTTAGCAAAAAAATATAAAACTATTCCGTACGAGATATTGACTCAGTTTGGTTCGCGCGCGGAAATTATTTATGAATAAAGATTAAAATGAGAATTATAAGCGGAAAAAATAAAGGTAAAAAATTAAAAGAGTTCAAGGGCGATAAAATTCGCCCAACGTCGGATAGAGCAAAAGAATCTCTTTTCAATATTTTAGGTAATAAAGTTTTAGGCTGTAACTTTTTAGACCTTTGCGCAGGCACGGGGTCTATTGGGCTTGAAAGTTTTTCACGCGGGGCAAACTCGGTAACTTTCGTCGATATTTCTAAAGAAAGTTTATCTTTGGTTAAAGAAAACGCAAATTCTATCGGCTTATCGGAAACTTTTGTTTTAAGTTCGGCTAATAACTTTTTATCTTCAACCGATAAAAAATTCGACGTTATATTTTTTGATCCGCCGTACGATTTTTCAGAGATTAAAAGTATTTTAGAAATTGTTAAAAACAGAAGTTTATTAAAGGAAAACGGAGTTTTTATCTACGAACACAAGGCGGACAAGCAGTCTTTGATCGTTGAAGGATTAAAACTATTAGACACGAGAAAATACGGAATTGCCGTTTTTGATTTTTATGGAGACAACTTATGAAAAAAGCAGTATTTGCAGGCACTTTCGACCCCGTTACTTTAGGGCACGAGGCGGTTATAGAAAAGGCGTCTAACCTATTTGATGAAGTTATTGTAGCCGTTTGTATAAACGCTGAAAAGACTGCCAAATTTTCACTTGATATTCGCCTTGAAATGCTAAATGCAACGTGCAAAAAATATAAAAACGTAAAAGTTATTTATCATAGCGGAATGCTCGTTGATTTTATGAAAGAAAACGGCATTATTTACACCGTAAGGGGAGTTAGAAATTCGGTAGATTACGAATACGAACGCAAGATGCACGATTTTAATAGCAGTTTGTATCCTGAAATAGTTACTTTATATATTCCGTGCGATGAAAAACTAAAAAGCATTAGTTCTACCTTAGTAAAAAAGGCGTTAGAAAACAATGAAAATTTGCAAGATAAACTTTCTAGCGAAGTTATAAAGATTATAGAAAAAAATAGCAAGCAAAATAGCAAATAACGGAAGCTATCGTTGCTTGGATAACCTTTCCAAGAATAAAAAACCAACTTTTAACCTTTGCTTTGTTTAGGAAAACGAGAGATTGAAGTATTCCCGATATTCCGCCGAAAGTTATTATAAAACAAGAAATTGAAACGGTAATAGGCGTGGTTCCTATCAAGGATAGCATTTTAGAGCCGTTTGTAAACTCGATAAGCCCAACCGATAGCGCCAACCCTTCGTTTCCGCTTGAAATCGGCGCTAAAATTGAAGAAAAAAGCAAAGAGATTGGATATAAAATCTTAAAATCGATTAAAATTTGAGATATTACGAAAAACACGCTTACGAAACCGCCTACTATCAAGCAAGAAATAATCGAAGAGTAGACTGAGTCGTATAAAATTTGGTCGTTATTGTCGTTAAATTCGTAACCGCTTATCATTTGGCTAGAAGTTCCAGACTTTCTAAATATTAAGCAAGTTAAAATTGCGGACAAGACGTGAGTTATATATATAATAACCCCCGCAAGTTTATTTTGAAACATAGTTGAGCCAACTGCGCCGATTATAAAGAGCGGTCCTGAAGTCGAGGCTAAAAGCGATAGCCTTGAACTTTCGCTGTCGCTAATAAGGCGGTTAGAATGAAGTTCTAAAATGATTTTGCTCCCCACGGGATAGCCTGAAAGTATACTCATTAAAAATGCGTATATACAATATCCGTTGAGATTAAAAACCTTTTTAGTAAAATTATCAAACGCCTTGCAAAAGCAACTTAAAACGTTGAGCCTTGATAATATTGCCGTCAAGAAAAAGTAAGGAAGAAGCGACGGTAAAACGCTCACGGCGAATAAACTTATTCCGTTAAAAGTACTCTTTGAGTACTTTTCTGGAAAAACGGATAGGCAAATTATTAAAAAAAACAAAAATACAGAAAGAATTATTTTAATAGTTTTTTTCTTGTTAATACTTTTTGAAAACATACTAATTTATATTTTATAAAACAGGTAATTATGTATACGCTTTTTGATGAATTAAACAATGAAAATCAATTAAAATCCACGCCGTTAGCCGAGCGCATGCGACCTGAAACTTTGAGAGAGTTTTTAGGTCAATCAGATATTGCAAGCGAAGGTAGTTTATTAAAAAGGGCTATTATATCGGATAGGTTGGGAAGTTGCATTTTCTTCGGTCCACCGGGAACGGGTAAATCAACGCTTGCAAATATTATTGCAAATTCAACGAGCGGAAAATTCGTTAAGTTAAACGCTGTAACAAGTGGCGTGGCGGACGTTAAAAAGGCAATCGAGCAAGCGGAAATCGACCTTAAAACTTTTGGTAAGAGAACTTATTTGCTCTTAGACGAGTGCCACCGTTTTAACAAAACGCAACAAGATAGTTTACTTCCTTCAATCGAGAAGGGAACGATAATTTTTATCGGCTCAACTACGGAAAACCCTTACGTTGCTATGACTCCCGCAATAATATCAAGGTGCAGGGTATTCGAGTTCAAAACCCTTTCAACTGAGATTATAAAAAATGCGCTTAAAAAGGCGGTTGCGGATAAAAAACGCGGGTTTGGCGAAATGAATTTGGAAGTAGAGGAAGATGCGTATAACCATATTGCAATAACTTCCGCTGGTGATCTTAGAACTGCGTATAACGCGATAGAACTTGCCGTGCTTACAACTCCGGTAGATGAAGACGGCGTTACGAGAGTAAGGTTAAAAGATGCCGAGCAATCAATTCAAAAAAAGGCTTTATCAATAGATGAAAACGGATATTATCACATGCTTTCCGCTTTTTGCAAAAGCCTTCGCGGTAGCGATAGCGACGGGGCGCTTTATTATAGCCAACGCTTGATAAAAGCAGGGCTTGACCCGATGATTATTGCAAGGAGATTGGTAGTTCACTCGGCAGAGGACGTGGGCTTATCAGATCCGCAGGCGTTAGTGATTGCAACGAGCGCTATGACTGCTCTTCAACACATTGGGCAACCCGAAGGGCTGATTCCGCTTTCAGAGGCGATTATTTACGTTTGCGAAACGAATAAGTCAAATTCCGTTATAACTGCTATTGAAAAGGCGAGCAAGGCGGTTGAAGAGATAAAGGACGACGATATTCCCCCTCATCTTATCAATCCCTCGTATTTGAGCAAGGAAGGAAAGAAACTTAGCGCGGAGTACAAATACCCTCACGACTTTGGCGAGTACGTTGAGCAAGAGTATCTTCCTAAAAAAGTTAGGGGGCAAACCTTTTATCAACCGACAGATCACGGGTTTGAAAAACAAATAAAGAAAATGCGTATAGATAAAGGCATTAAAAAATAATGCGCATTGACAAAGGCAATAATATTATATATAATAAAATATAAGTAAGTTTAGGAGTTTTATTTGCTATGAACGAAAAAGAGAAAAAACTTTCAATCGGCGATATATTTTCAATATTCCGCGAAGGTTTGGTTTGGATAATCATTATCACCATACTTTTTGCGTGTTTAGGCGGAGCGTATGCTTTCCTTGTTCAAAAAACGAGTTACACGGCTAAGATAGACGCGTACATTTTTACCGATAAACTCTATACCGAAAGTGACGATGGTAAAAGAAACGAAGATATTTCAGAACATATAGCGTATCAATATTGCGCTATGCTCGTTCCTCAATGCGAGTCGGTGTTCACAAGTAATGAAATTATGAACAACGTTTCTAAACAAGGCATAAAACTCAAAGGTTCGTTGAACTTTATAGTTCAGAAAGATTCGCCTTTCTTTTCGATTACTTATACTTATAGCGAACACGGTGGCGATCCAAATGCGATTAAGTACGAAGTTGCTAAAACTTTGAACGATTACGTTCTTAAAAGCGTTGAAGTTATCAATGCCGATAAAGAAAAATACGTTTATTTATGCGATAAAATAGTAGTTTATTCGGACGCTGCTCCTAAAGACGTTACTACTTCGACAGGTAGATCGAAAGTTATAGCGCTTGCAACTTTACTTGGTTTAGTTGTTTCAATGGTGGTAGTTTTAGTTAAGCGACTCCTTAGCGATACAATAGTTGATAAAGACCAAGTTGAGTTAATCACGGGCGGTCAAATTATTGCAACTATCGATATCTCGCCAAATATGATTGAAACAAAGCAAGATAACAAGGGGGTAAAGTAAAATGGCTGGTAAAAAAAATAAAAAACTTGAACATTTTGATAACGACGTCCCCAAGATTATAGTTAGCGAAACGAGTGGCCGTGGCGAGAGTTATTATAGGCTTAAAGACAATATTATTTACTCGTCGGATAGCGGAAAAAACAAAGTTTTCCAATTTGAGTCTGCAATTTCAGGTGAAGGAAAATCAACGGTTGTTTCAAACACCGCAGTAGCGTTGGCGTTGAGCGGTAAAAAAGTAGTTATCGTTGACCTCGATTTTAGAAGACCTAAAATTCACAGAATATTCTCCGTTCAAAACGTTCAAGGTATTGCAGAGTATATGCTCGGCGAATACGAAATAAAAGATATTATTAAAAAGACGGAATATGGGGTTGACGTTGTTAACCGCGGTAAAGCAACTCAAAACGCATCGATAATATTTACTTCGGATAAGTTCAAAGAACTTATTGAAGAATTAAAAAAGCAATACGATTTAGTGTTGTTCGACTGTCCGCCCGTTCTTTTAGTTTCAGATTATATTCATTACTCTAAACTTAGCGACGTGGTAGTTTTCGTTGCGTGCATGGGCGTAACTCGCCGTTCTCAACTCAGAGAAGCGGTTGAACTTATGAAAAAGCATAACGATAATTTCTTAGGTACGGTAGTAACTTATAAAAACACGGGCAAATTCTCATCTCGATACGGTGGCTATTATAACAATCGCTACTATAAATATCTTAAATCTCAATATTCAGAGGAAGTAAATGATTGATATTCACTCTCATATATTGCCGTACGTTGACGATGGGAGTAACGATAGTGAAGAATCTATCTCTTTGCTTGAAAATATGGTATCTCAAGGCGTTGATAAAATTATTTGCACGCCACATTATAAGCGTGGGATTTACGACCTTTCCGCAAGTCAAATAAGGTTAAAATTTAACGAATTTAACAATCTTGTAATCGAGCGCAATATACCCGTAAAACTTTATCTCGGCTCTGAGATTTTGTGTGACGATAGGGTTTACGACGTTATTAAAAACGGCAACGCATTAACGATTAACGATAAAAAATTCGTTCTTATTGAGTTTAATTATTTTTATCCGGACGACGTTATAGACTATGCTTATAACGTAAAAACTATGGGTTATACCCCGATTATAGCGCACGTTGAAAGATATAATTATTTGACGATAGAAGATATATTTGAACTTAAAAACTTAGGAGCGCTTATTCAAATAAACACTTCAAGTATCGTTGGCGAAAACGGTAAAGAGTTTAGAAAGAAAGCCTTTAACGCTATAAAGCGAGGACTAGTTGATTTTATCTCGACTGACGCGCACGTCAATCGTAAAGTGGAGATAGAAAAGTGTTATAAGATAATCAAGCGCAAGTTTAATAAAGAAGTTGCAGACAACCTTTTTGAAAACAACGCTAAAATATTACTTTAATAAATTCCCGATTACCAAATGGTAGTCGGGTTTTTTATTGAATATTTTTGCAAGATAACTAATACTTTATAAGTATGAAAAAGTTTTTATGGGTTATAACGGCGATAATAACGGTTGCGGTAATTGTAATATGCCCGTTTTTGATAAAGCAAAAAGTTAGTTCTAAACCTATAGATAGCGTAGTTATAACGGTGTGGCACGTTGACTCTTTCGAAGGGGGAAAGGGAAGCAGAACGGCGTTTTTAAGAAAGGTTGCAACTAACTTTTCAAAGAAGAATAAAAACGTTTCGTTTTTGGTAACTAATTACACTTTAGAGGGGCTAAAAACCGCCTTATCAAGCGGGAAAACACCCGATTTAATATCTTACGGCGGTTGCTCGATAAACCTTGAAAATCACGCCGAAAAAATTGATTTTAGCGTCTTGGACGGCGGTAGGCTTTCAAGCGGAAAAAGGTTTGCGGTAAGTTACTTAAAAGGGCGTTATTTTAAGATTAGTAAAGGCGTTGAAGGTAAGGCGGTAATTTTATCTAAGAGCGAGTTTTCTTCACCTGAGATAGCGTGCTTGTTCGCAGGCGTTCACGGCATAGAATTTGAAACGTTATCGCCGATAAAAGCGTATAATCAATTCGCGCTTAAAAAGGATGTTACTATGATAGGAACTCAACGCGACGTGATACGCCTTATAAACAACGAGCAAGAGTTTACTTTAACGGCTATAGATAGTTATTGCGATTTGTTTCAGTATATTTCGCTCACGGCTAAAGGGGATAGTGAAAAGTTTTACGCAAGAGAGTTTATAAATTATCTTTTATCGAGTGAAGTTCAAGATAAACTCACGTCGCTTAATATGTTTTCGGTAAACAAATCGGGGCTATATAACGGGGATAGTTATTTTTCAAACGGCGAGAACGAAAAACCGCAATACACTTTTTCGCCGTACGCCGAAAAAAGCGAGTACGATAAGGTTTGCAATTTGGCTTTGACGGTGGCAAAAGAGAGTGGTAATTACGATGTAATCGTAAAATTTCTAAAACAGTTGTAAAATTTTTATAAATGTAGTAAAATAAAGGAGATAGCAATGATTTTTAATAAATGCTATGAAGATATAACCTTAAAACTTGAAAATATCAAATGGGAAAAAGATTTTAAGGTAGGCGCTTTTACAAGGTACGGCACGGGAGGAAATTGCGATTTAGCGATATTTCCAAACGATGAAGAGCAACTTATAAGAGCAATTTCAATAGTAAAAGGCGTTTGCCCGTATGAAATTATCGGCGGTGGCAATAATTTGCTTGTAAGCGATAATGGATATAGCGGAGCGGTTATCATAACTAAAAACTTGCAAAAAACTAAACTTTTAGGTAGTTTATACGTTTGCGAAAGCGGTGTTAAGTTAATCGACGCTATTGAAGAACTTTCCTTAAATTCTCTCAGCGGTCTTGAATTTGCAGTTGGAATCCCCGCAACGGTTGGCGGTGCGGTTTCAATGAACGCTGGTTGTTTTGGCAAAACGGTTGGCGATTTAGTTAAATACGTAGTTACCGAAAACGAAACGGTCAGTTTGAAAGATTGTGGTTTTGGTTATAGAACGAGTAGGTTTTTGCAAAATAAAGAGGCGGTAGTTAAGGTTTGTTTTTCACTAATTCCGTCTGAAACTGAGATTATTGAAGATAAACTTAAAAATTACAAGCGGTCTAGAAAAAATCCAAAAGGTAGAAATTGCGGTTCGGTTTTCAAAAACGAAGGCTACTTTGCAGGAAAGGTTATAGACGATTGTGGTCTTAAAGGTTATAAAATAGGCGGAGCGTTTATCTCGCCTGAACACGCCAACTTCATTATTGCAGGTGGCGGGGCAACTTCTAAAAACATATACGATTTAATAAACGTGGTAAAGGATAAAGTCTTTGAAAAACGCCAGATAAAACTGGTAGAAGAACTCGTTTACCTTGGAGAATTTTAATGAAACTTAACTGTGATTTTCACACGCACACCGTTTTTAGCCACGGTAAAGGAACTATTTTAGACAATGCCCTTGTGGCAAAGGAAAGGGGGCTTTCTAAAATAGCGATTACCGACCACGGCTACGGTCATACCGTTTATGGAATAAGCCATAAAAAAGTTCCTTATATGCAGGAACTTTGCAAGCAAGCGTCAACTCAAACGGGTGTTGAAGTTTTGTTTGGCGTGGAGTCTAATATTCTAGGTATTAGCGGTAAAACGGATATGAAAATATCGGATATGGAGTATATGGATATTTATCTTGCGGGTATTCACAAGATGATAACTTACGATAAACCCAAAGAGTGGTTCTTGCTCTTTGGTAACAACTTTTTATCAAAACATATAGTAAAGCCGTCGAAGAGTTTAAGAGATAGAAACACAAAGGTTTATATTAACGCAATCAAAAACAATCCGATAGACATTTTAGCTCACCCCGGATTTTGCGCGTTTATAAACGCTTACGACGTTGCTAAATGTTGTGAAGATTACGGCACTTATTTTGAAATTGATGCGAGAAAGAAACATCTTGAAGATAGCGAGTGGGAAGAAGTTTTGAAAACGAACGTAAAATTCGTTATCGATAGCGACGCGCACAAACCTTCAAACGTTGGAAATTTAGGCGAAGTTGAAGATTTGATTGATAGGGTGGGAATACCGCTTGATAGAATTATGAATATCGATGGTAAATCGCCTCAATATTTTAGATTTTTGGAATACAAAAGGAAAAACCTATAATGACTTTTACCGAAAGAGTTAAGGAAGAAATTTTAATAAAGAAGATAAATCAGCCGTGCTGTCAAGTATCGGCTCTTTCGGCGTTTATAAGGGGCGCTGGAACTCTTCTTATATCAAACGGTCAAATAGGCTTTGAAATAGTAACTGAAAACAAAAAGGCAAACGATTATTTTTCTTCTATTTTAACTTCTCTATACGGTGCGGAAATTTCCCTTTCAGAGTTTAAGGACAAGTTTACGGGGAAGCCCAAATACAAAATGAAACTCGTAAACGAGAAAAGCACTTTAATACTTAGCGAACTTGGAATAATAAGCGAAGGGGCGCACGGCGCGGGAATAAACCTTTCGATTGATAAGTATTTGATTGAAAACGAGTGTTGCAAAAGGGCGTATATAATAGGCGCGTTTCAAGGTAGCGGTTCGGTAACTATTCCTTCTGAAAAATCAAGCACGAGTTATCATTTGGAGTTTGTTTTTTCAAACTATGAAACGGCGTCTTGCGTGAGCGACCTATTAACCGTGGTTGGCTTTTTACCCAAACTTACCGAAAGGAAAGATAGTTTTATCGTCTACTTCAAAAACGGCGATGAAATAAGCGAACTGCTATACTTTATGGGCGCTAAAAAATGCGGTTTTGAACTTCAAGAAATAATCGTTAAGAAATTTATGAACAACGATACCAATAGAAAGCGTAACTGTGATATGGGAAATATCACCAAGCAAATAGAAGCGTCTATCAAGCAAGTTCAAGATATTACGCTTATTGAAACGACGATAGGGCTTGACGGGCTTAGCGTTCAATTAAAAGAAACTTGTTTATTAAGGCTTGAAAATAGAGATAGTTCTTTGGAAGAATTATCAAAGATATCAGGTCTTTCAAAGAGTTGCTTAAACCACAGACTTAGAAAAATATCGGAGATTGCTAAAAACTTATAATGGAACTTACGATCGGTGCAAAACTTATAATAGAAACACTTAATAAAAGCGGGTACGAAGCGTACGCCGTTGGTGGTTTCGTGCGGGATAATTTGCTTGATATAGAAAGTTTTGACGTCGATATAACAACTAGCGCCACCCCCGATAAAATTCTTGAAATTTTCAAAGATTTTAAGGTTTATAAAACAGGGCTTAAACACGGCACGGTAACGATAAACGCGGAAAATGAAAATATTGAAGTAACGACGTTTAGGGTTGACGGAGAGTATTTCGATAATCGCCACCCAGATACCGTAAACTTTGTTTCCGACCTTAAAACAGACCTTGAACGCCGTGATTTTACCGTTAACGCTATGGCGTTTGACGGCGAGAATTTAGTTGATTTATTCGGCGGTAAAGAAGATATTAAAAACAAAATAATAAGGGCTGTTGGCGACCCTTATAAAAGGTTTAGCGAAGATGCGCTTAGAATACTTAGAGCGTTAAGGTTTGCATCTCAATTAGATTTTGAAATAGAGAAAAACACCGCTAACGCCATGAGAGAAAAGGCAAGTCTTCTCAAAAGCGTTTCCATTGAGAGAATTTTTTCAGAACTTAGTAAGATTTTAGTCGGCAAGGGTGCGGAAAGAGTTTTATTATCTCATAGAGAAGTTATTTTTGAAGTTATCCCTGAACTCAAACTTTGCAACGGGTTTTCGCAAAACACCAAATATCACGCTTACGACGTTTACGAGCATATCGTTCATAGCGTTGGAAAATCTTATAGTGATAAAACGGTTAGATGGGCGCTACTTCTTCACGATATTGAAAAACCGTCTTGTTATAGCGTTGATAAGTTTGGAGTGGGGCATTTTTACGGGCATCAACAAAAGAGCGCTAAAAAATCGATTGAAATATTAAAAAGGCTAAAAGCCGATAATAAACTTATAAAAGACGTTAACGATTTAGTGTTTCTTCACGATATTAAAACGGAAGTTGAGCGTGGCGAAATTAAAAAGATGATAAACGCTTACGGCGTTGAACTTTTAGAAAAACTTGCGCTCGTTAAGATTGCGGACGGGCTTGCTCACGCCGAAGAATATACTGAATTTAGAAAAATGCTTGCCGAAAAGTTTATAAACACGGTAAGAGAAATTATTAACAACGGCGAGTGTTACTCGCTTAAACAGTTAAAAGTTAACGGCAACGACCTTAAAAAACTCGGTTATCAAGGTGCTGAAATCAAGGAAAAGTTACAAGAAATTTTAACCGAAGTCATTTTTGATAGGCTTGAAAACGATAGGGAACTTATTCTTAAAAGGTTATAGTAGATGACGGATAATTTAGAAAGCAAAATTAAATTATTGCCAACGTCCCCCGGCGTTTACGTTATGCTTGATAGCGAGCAGAACGTCATTTACGTTGGAAAGGCAAAAAACCTTAAAAATAGGGTAACGCAATATTTTAGAAACGGGCTTAAAACTGAAAAGGTTTACGCTATGGTAAAAAGCGTAGATGATTTTTATTACGTTTTAACTCATACCGAGCGCGACGCGTTGTCAATGGAAAATAACCTTATAAAGAAGTACAAGCCAAAATATAATATCCTTCTAAAAGACGATAAGAGTTATCCCTATATTAGAGTTGATCTAAAAGAAGATTTTCCGAGATTTACGGTGGTGAGAAAAATAAAAAAAGACGGGGCGAAATACTTTGGCCCGTATATGCTCAACTTCTCGGTAAACGACGTTTTAGATATTATTAAGGAAGCCTATAAAATCCGCCCTTGCACTAAAAAATTGACGGGGAAAAGTCAAAGGGAGTGCTTAAATTATCATTTGGGCTTATGTTTAGCGCCGTGCGCTAACAAATGCAGTAGTAAAGAGTATAGAGAAAAAGTTAAGAGCGCAATTGATTTTTTGTCGGGTAACGACGATGGGGTTGAAAAACTTCTAAAAGAAAAGATGCTAAAACTTGCGGAGAACGAAGAGTTTGAAAGGGCTCTTCAAATAAAGGAAAAACTCTCCGTTTTTGAAAAGATGAAAGAGAAAAAGATTACCGCTCTCAATCGCTATATCTCGGCTGACTTTATCTCGGTTAAAAGTGACGGTTTGTTTTCGGCAATAGCCGTTTTATTCGTTCGCGGTGGAAAGTCAATGGGCGTAAAATGCTATCAAGCGCAAACGCTATCTGGTAGCGATAGCGAAAGGCTTGAAGAATTTATATCCGCATTTTACGACGGTGGTAGAGAAATTCCCGAAGAAATCGTGTGCGAATATCAAGTGGATAGCGTTTTAACTCAAAAAATATGCGAGCAAGCAGGAAAGAAGGTGGACTTTATCCTTTCTAAAAAGGGTGTTAAAAAGAGCCTTCTTGAAATGGCGGGCAAAAACGCTAGCGAATACCTTGAAAAATACATTGATAAAATCGTTAGAAAGCACGAAGTTAAAGAGTTATCTTTATTAAGGCTTAAAACTTTATTAAATCTTAAAAGAACGCCGAACCGTATGGAGTGCTATGATATATCGCACATATCAGGCGTTGATAAAGTGGGCGCGATGGTGGTGTTTACAAACGGCGAGCCAGACAAGCAGAACTATCGTCGTTTCAAGATAAAAACCGTTGCGGGAAACGATGATTTTGCGTGTATGCAAGAAGTTTTAAGGCGTAGATTTTCTAAACTCAACACCGATGAAGAAGAGAGATTTGCTCGCCCCGACCTTATAGTTATAGACGGTGGCAAAGGTCAACTTTCTTCCGTTAAAGAGATTTTTGACGAGTTCTCTATCGAGGGGATAGACCTTATATCGCTTGCCGAAAGGGAAGAGGAAATCTTTACCCTTGATAGTAGCCAATCAATTAAACTTCCGCGTTCTGACAAGGCGCTTCAAATGCTTATAAGAATGCGTGATGAAACTCACAGGTTTGCAATAACTTTTAATAGAAATTTAAGAAATAAGCGCACGCTAAAATCTCTTCTTACCGAAATTCAAGGAATAGGCAAGAAAAAGAGGGACGCGTTGATTGACAAGTTCAAAGATATTGATAGTATTATATCCGCGCCGATAGAAGAACTTAGCAAAACTTCTGGAATAGGCGAAAAACTTGCTATTAAAATCAAAGAGTTCTTGCTAAAAAACGGGTCTAATTAACGCCGAAATCTAATACTACGCTCATAACTACTAAATATATAGTGAGCGCGATAAAAACGGGAAGTAAAACCATCAAGGAGATGCTATCTCTTTTGTGCTTAAATATAAATAGGGCAAGGTATGCGCCAAGCCCTCCGCCGAGCGCTCCCGTAAATAAAATCTTTCCGTCGCTTATAATATATTCTCTATTTTCAACCGTTTGTTGTTTTTGTGTTTTTACGAGTAAAAACGAAAACAAATTTATAGAAACTAAATAAACGGCGAATAAAATTCTAAAAAGTATTATCATACTTTTAAGTATGTGAAAGTGAATAAATAATATGTTTTTACCAATAGATAAAAGTCAAGTTAAAGGTGGCTCGCTCGATTTTGTTATGATTTCGTCAGACGCGTACGTTGATCATCCAACTTACGGCCACGCAATAATATCACGCCTTATTGAAAGCCAAGGTTTTTCAATAGGTATAATTCCGCAACCTATCAAGGACGAGGAATATTTTAACTTGCCTATTCCTAAAATTGCATACCTTATTTCTGGTGGCGTGGTTGACAGTATGGTGAATAATTACACCGTCGCCAAGAAAAAAAGAGAAGGTGACGTTTATTCTCCACTTTCAAAACAAGGCAAGCGCCCCGATAGGCAAGTGAGCGTTTATTCTAAAACGCTTAAAAGATTATTCCCCGATAGTTACGTTATAATAGGCGGAGTTGAAGCGTCGCTTAGAAGGTTTGCCCATTACGATTATTGGAGCGATAGCGTTAGAAATTCAGAACTTATCGAGTCTAACGCCGACCTTTTAATTTACGGCGCGGGTGAAAGACCTTTTTTAGATATTTTGGCGCTGGTAAAAAAAGGCGTTCCCATACAAAAGATTAAAGACGTTAGGGGAACGGTTTATAAGGTAGACAAGTCTTTTGAAAGTGCCCTTTTAGAAAAGGGCTATAAAAGATTGCCTAGTTATAAAGAGATAACGGAAGACAAGTTGCAGTACGCCAAGGCTTTCAAAGAGCAGGCGAGAAATACCGATGCAATCAACGCCGACGTTTTGTTTCAAGAGCAAAGCGGTGGCGAGATAGTAGTTCAAAACTTACCGCAATTTCCGCTTACCGAGAGCGAGATGGATTTTGTTTATAATCTTCCTTATAAGAGAACTTATCACCCCGTTTACGAAAGCGAGGGCGGTATTAAATCTATCGAAGAAGTTAAATTTTCAGTAGTTAGCCATAGGGGTTGCTTTGGTAGTTGTTCGTTTTGTTCAATAAACTATCACCAAGGCAGAGTTATTCAAAAGCGAAGCGATGAAAGCATACTTAAAGAAATTGAACTTTTAACTAAGGATAAAGATTTTAAGGGATATATTCACGATTTATCCGGTCCGTCGGCAAATTTTAGAGAAAGGGCGTGCGATAAACAAAAGTGTAAGGGCGTTTGCAAGGATAATTATTGCATAGGTTATAAACCTTGCCCCAACTTAAAAGTAGATCACTCTGGGTTTATAAATTTGCTTAGAAAAGCAAGGCAAATACCGGGCGTTAAAAAAGTGTTTATTCGTAGCGGAATAAGATATGATTATCTTTTATACGAAAAAGATAATTCCGTTATGGAAGAAATTATAAAACACCATATATCAGGGCAACTTAAAGTTGCGCCTGAGCACATGGCGGAAAACGTTTTAAGGGTAATGAACAAGCCGTCGTTTAAGGTGTATAAAGAGTTTTCAAATAAGTATAAAAACATAAATGAAAAACTTGGCAAAAAGCAGTTTTTAGTTCCCTATTTAATATCTTCTCACCCAGGTTGCACGCTATCTGACGCTATTGAACTTACAGAATACCTTAAAAGCATTAAATATATGCCCGAACAAGTTCAAGATTTTTATCCAACGCCAGGGGCAAGGTCTACTTGTATGTACTATACGGGAATTGATCCTGACACGTTAAAACCGGTTTTCGTTCCAAAGACTAAGGAAGAAAAGAGTATTCAAAGGGCGCTTCTTCAATATAGGTTACCAAAGAATAAAGAGTTAATAAAAAAGGCGTATCTTATAAACGATTTGAATAAGAAAAAACCACAAAAACAAAACAGAGAAAAACCCGAAAGCAAAGGCAAAGTAAAATTCTCGCGTGGTCAAGAAGTGTATAGAAAAAGTCTTTCATCTAAAAATTCAAGTAAAAAGGGTAGAAGATAGCATAAATATGCTATAAACACTTGCAAAAAAATATAAAAATGTTAAAATAATAAGGTAGCAATCAATCCTAAAGGGGAAACGGATATGAAATGTATGTATTGCGGTTGCATTGAAAGTAAGGTTATAGACTCCCGCTCAACTGATGAAAACACTATGATTCGCCGTAGGCGCGAGTGTATAGGTTGCGGTAGGCGTTTTACCACTTACGAGACTGTTGAAACTACTCCCGTGCTCGTTATTAAAAACGGCGGTACGAGAGAGATGTTTGATGCGGGCAAAATTAAAAGCGGAATTATAAAAGCGTGTGAAAAACGCCCCGTTCCGATGTTTAAGATAGATAATTTAGTTGAAGATATTCAAAAGCAAGTTTACAATTCGCTCGATCAGGAAATAACTTCAAAAGAGATAGGCGAAATGGTTATGAACGGCCTTAAAGATATAGACGAAGTCGCCTACGTTAGATTTGCCTCCGTTTATCGTTCGTTTAAGGATATATCAACGTTCATGCGCGAACTTGAAAAATTGACAAAGGGTTAATAATTATGGCTAATAAAAGAAGAAAAAATGAAACACAAGATATAGTTGAGATGGAAAAAGTAAACGTTAAAAAATTGATGACAGTTTTACTTGTAACTGTATTGATCGTATCGGTAATTTTATCAACGTTGTTTTTAGTTAACAGTTTTGCTCCTGCAAATCCTAAAGTTTATCATAGATTTTTCTTATCGGGTATAAGCGGTTCGTTTGACGGTAAGGATACGCCTAATTCGTATAGCCAAATTGAAATTCAAAGAGATGGCGACACGGATGAACAGTTATATACTTGCGTTGACATTAAGTTAAGCACTTGGGACGCTCGCCCCATTAAAGAAATTTGGATAAACATATCAGATCTTTACGAGCCTAGTCTTAATATCTTCTTGGGTAAGGGAACGGCTGGCTCTACTAAACTTTTGAAAGATATTACGCTTACTGCAAACGATATAAAAAATAACGACAAAGACGGTTGGTTTAGATTATATAATAACTCAAACGGATTAGAGTATAACGTTTCTGGTTTTTACGGCGAACTTAAAATAGGTTTTTCGGCAAACGTTAAACTTAGAGAAGTTGCTATAGTAGATAGCAAGAAAGGTGAATTATTCTCGTCTATTAAGGTAGAGCAATTTACCGTTGGCACAAAACCTAGCAAGGGTATTAACGGCAACGATAAAACTGTAACCCACAAAGATAAATTCGAGCCTATCGATATGCAAAACGTTGTTGACGAGCAGGAAAAATTCCCTTACGCTAAGGCTCACGATACTGACGAAGGCGAACACGAGCACGAACACACTCATTAAAATGGCAAAAAAGAGTACTATTTTACAAAAAGTACTCTTTTTTTATTGCTAAAAAGCGCTACTATTAACTTATGCAAGTTTATATCGAGTACGCTTTTTTAGATAATTTGATAATAAACTACCTTTTGTTAAAAACGGCAACGCGTTGCGCTAAGATTAAAACGCGTTTTATTTTTTTGTTTTTATCTGCGCTCGTTGGAACTGTTTTCGCTATTATTTTCCCGCTCGTAAGGTTAAATAATTCAATTTTGTTTTTAATTAAGATTTTGCTCGCGTGCGTTATGGTTTATATATCTGGTAGGTTTATAACGGTAAAAAGTTACTTTATAACGCTAATGTTTTTTATACTGTTTACCTTTTTATGCGGTGGGTTTTTGATAGCGTTATTCAATTTTTCGGGCGTTGATTATAACGAGTATTTTTTGTTTAATAACGATAGCGTTTTGCCGATATGTATTTCTGTTTTAATTATTTATTTAACGTCTACTATGATAGTAAAAGTTACTAAACTTTTCGTTAAAGAAAGAAATCTAAAACCGTTTTTGAGAAACTGCGCGCTAATTGTGAACGGTAAAAAATTTATAGTCAAAGGGTTTATCGATAGCGGTAACGGGCTATATGATAGCCGTTCAGGTTTTCCCGTTATAGTTTGCTCAAACGACCTTTTTTCAAAACTTCAATCTGCAAATATTAAAAAGAGCATTTCAAAAATTAATTTCGACACGGTTAGCGGAACTTCTACCATGCAACTTTACGTTATCGATAAAATTATGATATATAACGGCAGTTTAGTGAATATATATAATAACGTACTAATCGGGGTTAGCGAGTTCGGTTTTACTAATATCGACTACGACCTACTTTTGCATCCGCATCTATTATAGGTGAATTATGAAATTTATTAAATTATTAAAAGATTTTATCAAAAACACGTTAAAGGGCGAAAACTCTTTATATTATTTGAGTTACGGCGAAAGTTTACCGTATGCGTATTCTCAAGAAGAAGAAAGTGAAAAACTCAAAGATTTAAGTGATGGAAAGGAAGAGATAAAAAAAGACCTTATCGAGCATAATTTAAGGCTCGTTGTTTATATTGCAAGAAAATTCGACGGGTGCGGAGTGGACCTTGACGATTTAATATCGGTAGGTAGCGTTGGGCTTATAAAAGCGGTGAACACTTTTAACGTAGATAAAAACATTAAACTTGCAACTTACGCGTCGCGCTGTATTGAAAACGAGATTTTAATGCACCTTAGAAAAATTTCTAAAAGTAAAAGCGAAATTTCATTAGACGAGCCACTCAACGTCGATTACGAGGGAAACGAGTTGTTGCTCTGTGACGTTTTGGGAACTGACCCCGAGATAGTTTATAAAACGCAAGAAGAACTCGAAGAGAAAAAACTACTTAAATCGGCGCTTGAAAAATTAAGTTTTAGAGAAAGGCAAATTATGCATTTAAGATTTGGTTTATCAGGGGAAGACGAATTAACTCAAAAAGAAGTTGCCGACCTTTTAGGCATCTCACAGTCATATATATCACGGCTTGAAAAAAAGATAGTTTCAAGGCTAAAAAGAGAGTTCAAAAACTACATATAAAAAGTACGCTAAAAGCGTACTTTTTTTATAGGATATTTTCAAGTTTTAAGGTGTAAGTTTTTGGAATTTGTTCAGACATTTCTATCACGACTTCCAGTTTTGAAAGGGCGTCTTCCCACATTTTTTTCTCAACTAAGGTTACCGCCTCTGAAATCCAAAGGTCAACTTCTTTAATATCGTTGTGCGGGATAAAGACGTGCAGAGTTTTTTTCTTTTCTAGCCAAAGGTTCTGCACGGCTAAAACGTCGTCTTTTATCGCAGTTTGCTCTTCGGTTTTTGAATATACTTCTAAAGTTACTTCTCTAAATTCTTCAAACGATTTTTTTAGATAAATTTGCTCGTAAAACGAACTTAATACTACTATAATGAGCGCTATTACCGCCGTGTAAAATGCCTTAACCATTTATATACCCCGTAACGTATTTTTTATTGTATTGTTGAAGGTAGTATCTACCGTTTTCATCAACTGTAAAAACGCCTACCGTTTTTAAGTTTTTTATATTATTGTCGTCTAAAATTTTAGTTAACTCTTCTTTTGAAAGCCCTGTTATTTCAAAGTTTTTATTGTCGAGTTTTCCGTTTTTAACAACGGCTATCGGAATTGACGGCGAAAAATCTAATTCGTCGTTTTCGAGCGCGGATAGAGTTCCGTTTGCTTCGTAAACGGCAAAGTAAACGCTGTCAAGCGAAAAGTAACCGAGTATTCGCATAGATTCGATGAGTTCTTGCACGTCTAAATTATTCTTTTTAAGTTCGGCAAAGTCAACGCCGTTTCTGTTTATTACGATTGACGGTTTTCCGCTTAACAAAAACTTAAACGTCTTGCTCGACTTATCAAGCAAGGTCATAAACTGGTGAAGAATAAACATTGCAAGTATTGCAGATATTCCGTAAAGGAGCGGAATTGAAAAGTCTGACATTGGTATACACGCAAGTTCCGCTATAAGTAAAGTTACGGTAAATTCAAAAGGTTGCATTTCGCCAATTTGCCTTTTGCCCATAAGTCTCATAATTATTAGCAGGGCAATATATATAAGCGACGACCTTATAAAGATTACAGCCATAATTTTATTATGTAAATTTAATTTAATATTATGTAAAAGTTGCAAAAATATATAAAGGGTGGTATAATGAATAAAAAAAAGAGTAGCCCGATAGCGTTAAGTGTCAAGGAATGGGATGTCGTCCTTGAACGAAAACGATAGAAGTCGTTGCGGTTTGAGGGCGCGTCCGCTTTATTATTGACTAAGTGGACCTCGTTAGGAGGTTTTTTTATGTTCAAATTTACGTCTAAAACGATTGCAGTATTAGGTGTTTTAGTAGCGTTATCAACGGTTACTAATATTTTTTCTATAAATATTATCCCAAACCTTTTTGCAGTCAATTTTAACCACACTATTAATTTTATAACGGGTGCGTTGTTCGGGCCGATATTCGGGTTTTTATCGGGCGTGCTTGGCGATTTAATAGGTTGTGTTATCGCGCCGAAAGGTCCGTATAATATCTTGATAACGATAGCGTCGGGGCTTCCCGGTCTTTTTTCAGGAATAGCCTTCTTGATTTACGGTAAATGCGTTAAAAATAAAAACGCAATAAATTTTATTGCGTTTACAATTATTACTTATATATTTATAACCGCGCTAGTTACTTGCGGATTGAATACTTTTGCATTGTGGAATATGTATTCAAAAGGTAAAAAAACTTTCTGGGTTTATTTATCTGCGCGCGCTCCTTTTCAACTTATCGTTTCGGCTATCAACGCGGTGTTGTCAATCGTTATACCGTTAGCCTTAAAAAAGAGTTTATTTAAGGATATCTTCCTTGACGCTAAAAAGGTTGAATAACGAGAATAACGCGTAAGAAAATAGCATTGCTAAAACCGAGCAAAATAAAACGGTTAAGCCAAGTGGCAAGAAGGGGAGCAGTATCCCTTTTAGCAGATAACTTATAAGCCCCGACGGAATAACAATTAAAACGCTTGCAATTAAAAATAACGAAAGTTTAGGTTTTTTATTGCAAGTTTTTTTAATTAAAATAAGATTGCAAATAGAAGTTGTTAAATAACTTAAAAGCAAGCCGATAATTAGCGAGTATATTCCTAAATATTTTGGCAAGAAGTAAATAGATAGGAGCAAAAACGAAGCGCCAACTAAATAATAAAGTAGAGTTTTTCTCTCTAAATTTAGGCTGTTTAGCATACTAGTCGTTATCATCGTTACGCTCATAGGTAGCATTATAATAGACGCTCTTTGAACGTAAATCCCCGCCGTTTGATTATGGTAAACGAGCGTTCCAAGTTCCTTTCCCACCGATAAAAATATAGGAATTATCATGCACGAGATAAAGACTGATGATTTAATTGCTTTTTCAACGTTGTTTTTTAAGGTAACGTCGCTGTGGCGGTAAAAATTATCGCTAAGTTCAGGAACTAAAACTAAGGCGATAGAGCCAATAATTGTGGACGGCATATTAATAAGGGGAATACTCATTCCGGAAAGTTCGCCAAAACTAGCGAGCGCTCCGCTTTCGGTCATACCGCTCAAAACTAATCTTAGTGGAAGAATTATCGCAATTAAAGTGTTAATTAGCGAGTTTGAAGTTCGCATTAGAGTTATCGGCGTTGAAGAAACTATAAGCGGTTTAAGTTCGCCCTTGGGATTTTTTATTTTTCCACCCCTTAAAAAGTAGAGAAGAAACGCAGTTGCAAACGAGAATATATACGATATTAAAACGGCGTTACACGCGCCTTCAATTTTAGAATAATTATCAGTTGCCTTCGATATTAAAAGAACGCCCGCAACTAACATTATCGCCTCTTCTAAAAATTCAATGATAGAGTAAGTAAAGAACTTTTTTTCTCCCCAAAAATAACCTCGAATTACCGCGTAAACGGAAGTTATCACTACGCCGGGTAGCATAATTTTTAATAGGGCGTAGCATCTGTCATCAGCGAATATAAAACTGAAAACAGACGGGAAAATATAAATTATTAAAACGATAGGTATAGAGAGAATAAGGCTTGTTAACATTCCCGCGGTAACCGTGTTAAAACTAGAGCGTTCAAGCCCTTGAGCCTTATGTTTTATCATAATTCTCGATACTGTTATGGGTATTCCAGACGACGTTAACGTCATAATAAGCCCCACAACTGATAGTGAAACTTGATAAATTCCCAAACCTTCAGAACCTAAATATCTTGAAAGATAGATGCGGTAGATAAAGCCAAGTAGCCTTTCGATGCAAGAAAATAAAGTAACCGTCATCATTGTTTTTACAATTAGTTTAATAGCGTCCACCTCGTCACTATTTAACATATTAAAAACTTTGTAATATTAGAATAAAAAAGTCAGTTTAATAGTACAATTTAGTATGGAAGTTTTAACTGACGTTATAAGCGTTAACGAAAAGGGTGTTTATCGCGTTCAACACGGGGATACGCTCGATAGTTTAGCGGTAAAATATTCGACTACAAAGGCAATTTTGATTTTTGATAACAATCTTGAAAAAGATATAGAAAAAGGCGACGTTTTGTTTATAAGAACGTTCAAAAACGTTTATGAAGTAAGCGTTTTAGATACGCCTTTTCAAGTTGCAAAAAAATTAAACACCACTATAGAAAAACTTTACGAGTTAAATAAAATTGATTATTTATGCCCGTATATGAGAATTATTTATGAAGATTTTTAGTAAACTTTCTAACTTAATAACTCGTTTTCAATTTAACGATAGGTGGACGTGTAACGCCTGCGGAAAAGAGATTTTCGAAGGTTATTTTTGCAAAGATTGCAACGATAAAATCGTTGAGATAAAGGAAAACAAATGCAAGCATTGCGGTAGGCTATCTATATCAAACGTCGACTACTGCGATTCGTGCATTGAAAAGAATTTGTCTTTCGATACCGCTCGTAGCGTGTTTTTATACAAAGAGCCGATAAGTTATCTTATTCAAAATTTTAAGTACAATAATTTAAGGTATTTAGGCGATTATTTTTCGAGTAAAATGATTGAAATTTACAATTTAGAAAATTTTACTTGCGATTTTATAACCTTCGTTCCAATGACGGATAAAAGAATTAGAAAAAGAGAGTATAACCAAGCCGAAATTTTAGCGAGAAAGGTAGCCAAAGGCTTAAATTTGGAAGTTAAAGATATTATATCAAAGGTAAGGGAAACCGAGCATCAAGCAAAACTTTCTTTCAAAGAAAGAACTCAAAATCTAAAAGGAGCGTTCAAAGTTAAAAAGGCGGACGTTTTAGGTAAGGAAGTTTTGCTTATAGACGACGTTTTAACAACGGGTTCAACCGTTGAAACTATATCTTCTGAACTCAAGAAAAAGGGTGCTAAAAAGGTGATAGTTTTAACGCTTGCGAGCGTTTCAAAGATAAAAACTTAAAAATAATGCCGTTGTTTTGACAAATAACGGTTATTTTTTTGCAAAAAATTGTTTACTTAAATACTAAAATATAGTAAAATATTAAAGTATATATATTTTTTTGGAGTAAAAGAAATGGGTTTAATTAAATACATTTTAACTCACGATACTCGTGTAGGACTTAAAAACATAGGAAAAATCGCAGATAAAGTTATGGCTTTATCTCCCATATATGAAGCGATGACGGAAGAAACGCTCAAAGCGCAAACGGCTATCTTAAAAGAAAGGCTTTCAAAAGGCGAAACGCTTGACGATATTTTACCTCACGCTTTTGCAACCGTTAGAGAGGCAAGTTACAGAGTTCTCAATATGCGCCATTATAGAGTTCAAATTATGGGTGGCGTATGCGTTCACGAAGGTAGAGTTGCCGAACTTAAAACAGGTGAAGGTAAAACCTTAATGGCAACCCTTCCAGCATATCTTAACGCCCTTACTGGTAAAGGCGTTCACATCGTTACCGTAAACGACTATCTTGCATCGCGTGACGCTGAGTGGATGGGCAAGGTTTACAAGTATTTAGGTTTAACGGTAGGCGTTAACGTTCACGACTTAACTGACGATCAAAAGAGAGATGCGTATAACTGCGATATAACTTACGGAACGAATAACGAATTTGGTTTCGACTATTTAAGAGATAACTTAAAGGTAAATCTTAGCGAAATGGTTCAACGCGGGCTTGAATTTGCTATTGTCGACGAAGTTGACTCAATCCTTATCGACGAGGCTAGAACTCCGCTTATAATTTCAGGTAGGGGTGGAAAGTCGTCAGAACTTTATATCAAGGCTAACCGCTTTGTTAAAACGCTCGATAAGGAAGAAGATTTCACGGTTGACATTAAAGATAAGTCCGTTCAACTTACCGAATCAGGCGCTTTGAAAGCGGAGAGATTTTTCGGCATAGAAAGTTTTTCAGATATTGAAAACGCTGAACTTTCTCACCATATTCAACAGGCTTTGAAGGCTCACCACATTTTCAAAAGAGATAACGATTACGTTGTTGAGAGTGGTGAAATTTTAATCGTTGACGAGTTTACCGGTCGTTTAATGATTGGTAGAAGATATTCAGACGGTCTTCACCAAGCAATTGAAGCAAAGGAAAACGTTCCCATTAGAAACGAAAATAAAACTCACGCAACTATTACCTTCCAAAACTATTTTAGGCTTTACAAGAAACTTTCTGGTATGACTGGTACTGCTAAAACTGAAGAAGAAGAATTTAGAACAATCTACGGTCTTGACGTTTTAGAAATTCCAACTAATCGCCCCGTTCAAAGAGTTGACGAGCCGGATATTATTTACTCTACTGAAAAGGGTAAACTTCGCGCTATTATCAAAGATATTATTGCTTGCCACGAAAAAGGTCAACCCGTTTTAGTTGGTACGGTTACCGTTGAAAAATCGGAAGAAATTTCAAGGCACCTTATTAAAAATAGAATTAAACACAATATCTTAAACGCAAAGAACCACAAACGCGAAGCGCAAATTATCGCGCAAGCGGGCAAGATGGGTGCGGTTACTATCGCAACCAACATGGCTGGTCGTGGTACGGACATACTCTTGGGCGGTAACCCTGAATTTCTTGCAAAGCAAGAACTTATAAACAAGGGCGTAGACCCAAGCGTTATAGATTTAGCGACTTCTTACGTTCAAAACGTTCCTGAAGACGTGTTAAAGGTGAGAGAAGAATATCGCGTTATCTTGCAAAAACACACCGAACAAACGGATGCTGAAAAAGAAGAAGTTATGAAACTTGGCGGTCTTAGAATTATTGGTACTGAACGCCACGAATCTCGCCGTATTGACAACCAACTCCGTGGTCGTGCAGGCCGTCAAGGCGACCCCGGTTCTTCACTTTTCTACATTTCGCTTGAAGATGATTTAGCAAAGCGTTTCGGTGGAGAAAAGATGCAGACTATATACAACGCTTTCAAGGTGGACGAAGATACGCCTATTCAATCAAAGATGCTCGCTCGTTCAATTGAAAACGCTCAAAAAACTATCGAAGGCAAGAATTTTGGTATTCGCCGTCAAATTATTGAATACGACGACGTTATGAATACTCAACGCCAAGTTATTTACAACGAGCGTAACGCAGTTTTGAAAGGCGAAGATATTCACGCTAAGATATTAAATCTTATTCCCGATATCGTTGCAAGTATTTATAATAGAACGGTAAACGTCGGTCAAGAACCCGTTAAGTGGGATGAAGAAAAAGTAAATAAGGCTTTAGAAGAGAGAGTTCTTCCAGAAGGAACTGATTATATCACTCGTTCGCGTTTAGAAAAGTGGGATTACCAAACTATTCTTGATAGAACGGTTAAAAAGGTTATTGAAGTTTACGAAGAAAAGATTGCTAGATATAGAGATTTAGGCATTAACTTTGACGAACTTGAAAGGGTAGTTCTTCTTAAAAACGTTGACAATAAGTGGATTGACCATATCGATGCGATGAGTATTCTTAAAAGGGGCATATCTCTTCGTGGCTACGCTAACGAAAATCCTATCAATGCATACAAGAGAGAAGGTCTTGATATGTTTGACGATATGATTGAAAGAATTCAAGTGGACACCGTTACTATTTTACTTAAATCGGAAGTAAAAGTTACGCCTAAACGCCAAGAGAACAAGCAAGACTTGCAAGCGGGTGGCGGTAGTTCGGAAAACAGACCGACTGGAACTATCGTAAAGGCTAAAAAAGTAGGAAGAAACGATCCTTGTCCGTGCGGTAGCGGAAAAAAGTATAAAAACTGTTGTGGGCAAAACTAATTATGATAAGAACTGATTTATACTGGCAAAAAATAACGGATTTGAAAGAGACCTTGAAAGAGGCGGGATATTCTTTAGATATCGATACCGCTAGAGAAGAACTTTCAAGCATAGAAAAAGAACTTGAAAAGGAAGAAGTTTACACGGACCTTAAAAAATCTGCAGAGTATTCTAAAAAGGCTCAAGCAATCCGCAATAAGATTGAAGTTTTCGATAGGGCTGAAAAGGCAATATCCGACGCTGAAGAAATGATAACTTTATGCGAAGAAGAAAACGACGATAGTTTTATGGAAGAAGTTGAACTCGACCTTAAAGAAGCGGAAGAAGATATTGAAAAGATTAGACTTCAAGCCCTTCTTCGCGGTAAGTACGACTCGTCTAGCGCTTTGATGACTCTTCACGCGGGCGCAGGCGGTACCGAAGCGTGCGACTGGACGGAAATGCTTTACCGTATGTATATTTTATACGCTGAAAAGCACGGTTATAAAATAACCGAACTCGATAGGCTTGAAGGCGATTCAGCAGGTATTAAGAGCGTTTCGTTTAGAGTTGAAGGAATTAACGCCTACGGTTATCTCAAAGCCGAAAAGGGCGTTCACAGGCTCGTTAGAATATCTCCGTTCGACGCAAACGCTAGAAGGCAAACTTCATTTTCTTCAGTTGAAGTAATGCCTGAAATTGAAAATGACGACACTATTCAAATTAAGCCCGACGAGATAAAGGTTGACACCTACCGTTCTTCAGGCGCGGGCGGTCAACACGTTAATAAAACGGAATCCGCTATAAGAATTACGCATATTCCAACGGGTATTATAGTTGCTTGCCAAAACGAGCGTTCGCAAATTCAAAACCGTGAACAAGCAATGCGTATGCTTATGAGTAAACTCGTTGAAAGGCGCGAAGCCGAAAAAATGGCTGAGGCGCAAGAAATTAAAGGCGAAATTAAAAAAATCGAGTGGGGCAGTCAAATCCGCTCGTACGTATTCTGCCCGTACACTTTAGTTAAAGACCATAGAACGGGCGCTGAAAATTCTAACGTTCAAGCGGTTATGGACGGCGATATTGATTTATTTATCGTAGATTATCTTAAAAAATCATAATGAAATATATAGATAAAATTAAAACGGCATCTTTGAAAAAAGATGCCATAATACTTGCAATCGAATCGAGTTGCGACGAAACTGCTTGCGCCGTTATAAAAGGCGGAAGGGAAATACTTTCTTCTGAAATTATGAGTTCAATGACGGAGCATATTCCCTTTGGCGGGGTCGTTCCCGAAATTGCGTCGCGTATGCACACGACTGCTATTTCTTTGACGGTAAAAAACGCCGTTGAAAAAGCAGGGATAACTTTGAAAGAAGTTGATGCGATTGCCGTTACCTACGGAGCAGGGCTTATAGGGGCGCTACTCGTAGGCGTTTCGTATGCAAAAGCGCTTGCGTTTTCGCTCGGCGTTCCGCTAATTCCAGTAAATCACGTTAGGGGGCACGTTTCCGCGGGCTATTTAACCGATTTAGAACTTAAACCGCCGTTTATTAGTTTGCTAACGAGCGGTGGTCACACGGCTATTATCGACGTTAAGGATTATTATACTTACGAAGTTTTAGGTGGAACGCTTGACGATGCCGTTGGCGAAGCCTTCGATAAAGTGGCAAGGGTTTTAGGTCTTCAATATCCGGGTGGACCTAACGTTGAAAGGCTTGCAAAGCAAGGGGAAAACAATATTGAACTTCCCGTTATGCTAAAAGGCAAAAAGGGATATGATTTTTCGTATAGCGGTCTTAAAACAGCCGTTATAAACTACGTTCACAACAAAGAGCAAAAAGGCGAAGAGTATAGTAAAGAGGACTTGGCGTGTTCTTTTCAATGCTCAGCGATTGATATTTTAGTTAAAAAGGCAATTCAAGCGGTAAAGGAAAAGGGTTATAACGTTTTATCAATAGGCGGTGGTGTTGCCGCGAACGGTTATTTAAGGGAAAAACTTACCCTTGAGTGCAAAAAGAGAAATATTAAACTCGTTCTTCCCGAAAAGAAACTTTGCACCGATAACGCTTGTATGATAGGCGCAGAAGGTTATTTGCAATATCTAAACAAAAACTTTGCAGACTTAACTTTGAACGCCAGCGCTTTCGTGGAGATAGGCAAGCAATACAACTAAAACTTTGCCTAATGGATAAAATATGAGTAAGTTTTTTAATATATTTATAAAAAATGCAGACGACGTTTGCGATCCTAAAGTTCGCTCGGCGTACGGAACGTTTACAAGTGTGGTAGGAATAATTTTTAACCTTTTGCTCTTTGGCGCAAAACTTTTAGCGGGGTTAATTTCAGGCTCGGTTGCTATTATTGCAGACGCGCTCAACAACTTTGGCGACGCGTCTTCTAGCGTAATAAGTTTTATAGGTTTCAAATTGTCGGTTCGCCCGGCAGATAAAGAGCATCCTTACGGCCACGGGAGATACGAGTACGTTTCTGCGTTTATCGTTACCATTTTAATTATGGTAATCGGCGTTGAACTTTTCAAAAGTGGCGTTGAAAAAATTATAAATCCAAGCCAAGTAAATTTTACTACCGTAGTGGCGATAATTCTCGCCGTTTCTATAATTGCTAAGATACTTTTATCTATTTTGAACGGAGTTGCATCTAAAAAGATAAACTCAACGGCTCTCAAAGCAACTTCTCACGATGCGAGAAACGACGCTATCTCAACAACAGCCGTTTTAATATCTTTGATATTATCTAAATTTGTATCCTTCCCGCTAGACGGAATTATGGCGGTTTTAGTAGCCGTGTTTATTATGATAAGCGCGCTCGGTCTTTTGAAGGATACGCTCGCATCACTTCTCGGTAAACCGCCTGAAAAAGAAAAGGTTGATTTTATTAGAAAAAAACTAATGAGTTACGACGGGGTGTTGGGTATTCACGACCTTATAGTTCACGATTACGGCGTGGGTAGGCAGTTTGCAAGCGTTCACGTTGAAATGGCTGCGGAAGGCGACGTTATTTTAAGCCACGAACTCATTGATAGCATAGAAAAGAGTTTTTTAGATGAAGACGGAGTTGAAATAGTTATTCACTTCGATCCCGTTTCAACAACTAATCCAATCGCGCTTGAAATTAGAGATTACCTTGCTTGTAACGTTAAAAAAATATCCCCAGAACTTTCCGTGCACGACGTTAGAATTGTTGATGGAAAGTATCGTAACATCGTAATTTTCGACTGCGTTATGCCGTATAACTTTGATATGAGCGAAGTAAAACTTAGAGAAGAACTCGACTGCTTGGTAAAAGAAACCTATCCAAAGTTTGACACAGTCGTAACTATCGATAAAAATTACCTTTAATAAACATTAAAAAAGAACGCTATCTAGCGTTCTTTTTTTTATTATAATACTTTTGATAAAAATTCTTTAAGACGAGCGTCTTTGGGATTTGCGAAAAATTCTTCGGGAGTGTTTTCTTCTTTGATTATGCCTTCGTCAATAAAGATAACTCTTGTTCCAACTTCTTTTGCAAAGCCCATTTCGTGAGTTACTACGACCATTGTCATACCTTCGCTAGCCAAGTCTTTCATAAGTTGTAAAACTTCGCCTACCATTTCGGGATCGAGAGCGGAAGTAGGCTCGTCAAAGAGCAATACTTTAGGGTTCATATTGAGCGCTCTTGCAATCGCTATACGTTGCTTTTGACCGCCCGATAACGTTGCGGGGTAAACGTCTTTTTTATCGAGAAGACCAATTCTTTCAAGAAGTTTTTCAGCGTCGCTTACCGCTTGCTCTTTGCTTTTGAGTTTGAGTTCAACGGGGGCAAGAGTCATATTGTCGATAACGCTAAGGTTATTAAATAAGTTGAAGTGTTGGAACACCATACCCATTTCGGCTCTGCCTTTGTTTATGTTGATTGAGTTTTGCTTGTAATACTCTTTAAGTTCTTTTACGGAAAGGTCGGGGTGTAAGTTTTTACAAGGCTTGGTCAAAAGTTTATTGTCAAGCCAAACTTCGCCCATCGTTGGAACTTCTAAAAGGTTCATACAGCGAAGAAGGGTTGATTTACCAGAACCCGAAGGTCCTATAATAACTACCTTTTCGCCCTTTTCAATATCGAGTGAAACGCCTTTTAATACTTCGAGTTTTGAAAAACTCTTATGCACGTTTTTAATTTGAATAATGGGTTTAACGTCTGTCACTTGCTCTGAGTCTCCTTTCTATTATTTTAATAATAAAGGTTAAAGTGTAAACTATTGCTAAATAGAATATAGCAACTACGACCATCGGCGCAAAGTAAGTTGCTAAGTTTTGACCTGAGCCTATAATCTTTGCAGCGAGAGTTAAGTCGTACATGCCTATCATTGATACGATAGAAGTTTCCTTAATGAGCGCGATAATTTCGTTACCGATAGACGGTATAACGTTTTTAATCGCTTGCGGAACAACTATTTTTGACATCGTTTTAGAGTAGGGAAGACCAAGCGCTCTACCAGCCTCCGTTTGACCTATATCAACCGACAAGATGCCTGCGCGGATACTTTCTGAAACGTACGCGCCCGAATTTATACCAAACGCAAGTATTGCCGTGAGTTCCATAGGAAAGCCCCTTATTGCAAAGATTACGAACGCCATAATGAATAGTTGAAGAGCCATAGGCGTACCGCGAATAATAGTTACGTAAACGTCGCAAATAAAGTTGGGGATTATCATTAATTTGCTTTTTGACGGGATAATTTTGACAATTGCAACTAAAGTTCCCAAAATAACGCCGATAAGCGTTGCGCCAAGCGAAACGATAAGCGTGCATTTTAATCCTTCTAAAATCATTTCCATAAATTTTGAAGAAGAGAAAATAGTTACGATATTTTCAAAAAATCCTGCGGATAAATTTAATAACATTTTATCTACCTTTTTTCAAATAAAACGGGAATCGCGGTGCGATTCCCGTCAAATACTTAATTAGTCTTAAAGACCAAGGTGCTTTTTAACGAGCGCGTTAATACCTTCTTCGCCGAGTTCAGCAAGAACTGCGTTGATAGCGTCAAGAAGTTCGGTGTTACCCTTGGTTACGCAGATAGCGTATTCTTCTTCAGTTGCGGTATTAGCATCGTAATAAAGAGCCTTGCAAACGTAATTAGGATTGTTGTTGCAAATAAATTGAGCGGGAAGTTCGTCAAC
>SVHZ01000045.1 GCA_015055525.1 Clostridiales bacterium | reverse complement strand
TACGCTCCGAGTTTTTCAAGCTCGCTAGCATCTTTCACAAATCCATCGCCAATGAGTTCGGTAATAAACGCAGAAAGTTCTTTATTTGATTGACAAAGCCATCTTCTGTGCGCAATACCGTTAGTAACGTTAGTAAACTTTTCAGGAGTTGCTTGATAAAATTCCTTGAACACGCTCTCTTTGATAATATCGCTATGGAGCGCAGAAACGCCGTTTACTTTATGAGAACCAACAACTGAAAGATTAGCCATTCTAACTTGACCGTGACTTAAAATTGACATCTTTTCAATTCTATCCCAATCTCCCGGATATTTAGCCCACATTTCACCGCAGAAACGCTCGTTAATTTCTCTGATTATAGTATATATTCTTGGAAGTCTTCTTTGAAGAAGGTCTTCGTTCCACTTTTCAAGCGCCTCAGGCATTACGGTATGATTAGTATACGCTATCGTATTTGTAACGATATGCCAAGCATCGTCCCAAGTAAAGTTATGCTCATCCATCAACAATCTCATAAGTTCTGGAACGCAGAGCGCGGGATGAGTGTCGTTTATATGAATAGCTGCTTTTTCATGAAGATTTGTTAAAGTTCCATATCTTGACAAGTGGTCGTGCAAAATATTTTGTAACGATGCCGAAACTAAGAAATATTGTTGTTTTAGTCTTAATGATTTTCCTTCAAAATGATTGTCTGACGGATATAAAACTTTGCCGATAAGTTCAGCCTCGTTATTTTCCTTCAAACTTTCCATATAATTACCTTCTGAGAAAGAGTGCATATCGAATTTATCAACTGCTCTTGACGCCCATAAACGAAGAATAGAAACTGCCTCGCTATCCTTACCAGATATCATCATATCGTAAGGCACGGCTTCAACCTCGGTATATTCAACAAGTTGTGGTTTCATACCGTTTTCAGTCCAATTTTCTAAAACTCTACCGTCAAACTTAACCTTAAAAGTCTTATCCAAGCGTTGAGTAAGCCAAACTTCGCCACCGGGAAGCCAAATATCTGGAAGTTCCATTTGCCAACCGTCAACGATTTTTTGCTTAAATAAGCCGTATTCGTAACGGATTGAAAAGCCCATAGCAGGATAGTCGCACGATGCTAAACCATCCATATAACAAGCGGCAAGACGACCTAAACCACCGTTTCCTAAACCTGCATCCGGCTCTAACTCGTATAAGTTTTCAAGCGAAAAACCTTTTGATGATAAAATCTTATCAAAAGTATCTTCAAGCCCTAAGTTATAAATGCTATTTTTAAGCGTTCTTCCAAGCAAAAATTCCATGCAGAGATAATATACTCTTTTACCTTTTGCCTCTTTAATTTTGTAATGATAATTTTTTCTCTTTTCAAGTAATATATCTCTAACAGACATTACTACCGCTTTATATAATTGCTCTTCAGTCGCTTCAGCCAAAGTAACGCCGAAGTATCTTGAAAGTTTGCCGAGAAGTAAAGTTTCGGCATCTTTCTGAGTCATAATCGTTTTGCCCATAATTCTCCTTGTCTTGTAATTAAATCAATTTATCGTATACTTTTATGTATTCCTTTGCCGATTTTCTCCACGAAAAATCCGTCTTCATAGCGGTAACCATAAGTTTGTTCCAAACTTTTTTATCAGAATAGGTAAACACCGCGTCTTTTAACACGTAGAGCATTTCGTGCGCGTTATAAGTTTCAAACCTAAAACCATTTCCATCTTTTCTTTCTAAGTTATACGGCGAAATACTATCTGCCAAACCACCCGTCTTTCTAACAACGGGAACAGTTCCGTATCTAGCCGCAATCATTTGCGAAAGACCGCAAGGCTCAGACTTTGACGGCATTAAGAAAATATCCGCACCGGAATATATTTTTGACGATAAGTCTTTGTTGTATGCAATAACCGCTCTACACTTAGTTGAATACTCGTCTTGCACTTTTTTGAAAAAATCTTCGTATTGTTTTTCGCCTTTGCCAAGAATAATTAATTGAACTTTTTCACTCAAAACGTCATCTACAACACATTTAAGTAAATCTACGCCCTTATGCCCAACGAGCCTTGTTATCATAGCGATAATAGGAACGTCCTTTTCAGGAAGACCAAGCATTTTTTGAAGTTCTTTTTTACAAATCTTTTTACCAGATAAATCTTCGCTCGTATAATTTGCAAACAATCTTTCGTCCGTTTCAGGGTTATAAACCGTTTGGTCTATACCGTTCAAAATACCAACGGTTTTATAAGATACTTCGTTTACAATCGGTGAAAGACCGTGTGAAAAATAATCGTACTTAATTTCTTCAGCGTAAGTTGGAGATACGGTAGACACAACGTCAGAATACACCATAGCGCCTTTTAATAAGTTAACGCAATTATCATATTCAAGTGCGTTATAATTATCGTCTGATAAACCAAACACATCGCCCAATAAAAATCTATCGTATTTGCCTTGATATTCGATGTTATGAATAGTAAACATCGTTTTAATTTTATCGTAACCGTATTCGTTTTTATATAACGTTTTAAGATAAATTACGGACAATGCAGACTGCCAATCGTGAGCGTGAACGATATCTGGATAAAAATCAAGATATCTCATCATCGTAAGCGATGCCTTAGAGAAAAACGCAAATCTTTCTCCGTCATCGTAAAAACCGTAAAGCCCGTCCCTCTTAAAATAATATTCGTTATCAAGGAAGTAGAATTTTACACCCTCGTATTTATATTCAAAAAGACCGCAGTATTGATTTCTCCACGACAGTTCTACGTTGAAATTCCCAACGAAATGCAGTTTATCTCTATGAAGGGAAGAAAAATCTTTATATAAGGGAATAACTACCCTAACGTCGTACGATCTACTTTTAGCAAGGGCTTTTGGAAGAGAGCCTATAACGTCTGCCAAACCACCCGTTCCTGCAAATGGGTTTGCCTCAGATGCGATGAAAAGCACGCTCTTTTTCTTTTGAATTGAAACTTCCTTTTTAGTATTGTTAGCCATTTTTTCTCCTTAAATAATAATGTTTTTGCCTATATAGAAGGGATGAGTTTCGCAACCGGATAAATTACGCATATCTTTAACTACAACGTTTTTATCCGTAACGATAGCATTCAAAGTAACGTTCTCGCCCGTAATAGTTCCCTGCATTAAAATAGAATTTTTAACCACAGTTCCCCTACCGATTTTTACTCCACGGAAAATAATAGAGTTTTCAACCGTACCTTCAATTATGCAACCGTCTGCAATCAATGAATTTTTAACGCAAGCGTTTGCACCGTAACGAGTTGGAGCGCTATCTTTAACTTTCGTATAAACGTCAACTTTCCTAAATATTTCATCTCTGACTTCTCTATTTAAGAATTTTAACGATTCGCTATAATAACTTTGAAGTGAGTTGAGCGCAACGTAATATCCTTTATGTTCGTGAGCAAAAATTCTAAGACCGCTTACGTTTCTTGCCAAAACGTCCTTCCCAAAGTGACTAAAACCGTGAGAGAACGCGTCTTGTATCAATCTTTGAAGTAAAGTTCTTTTAAGCAAGCAAACGTTGGTGTATAAGTTGATTTCGCCTTGAACTCTTGGAGAGAAAGATATTTCGTTAACTCTTCCGTCTTTATCGAGTTCAATAATCATCTTATTTTGAACGTCTTTAACTTCTAATGAATCTTTTTTAATATAAACGAGAGTTATATCAGCATTGTTATCAACGTGTTCTCTTAAAATTTCGTCAAAATTTAAGGTGCAAACGCTATCGCAATCACTCATAACAACGTATTCTTCATTAGAGCGAGCAAGGAAGTTTCCAGCGCCCCTTAACGCTTCAAGACGAGTATTGTATAACACGTTTTCTTTAAGACCAAACGGCGGTAAAATATGCAAACCGCCACGGCGACGGGCTAAATCCCAATCTTTACCAGAACCAACGTGGTCCATCAATGATTGATAATTGCTCTTTGTGATAAGACCGACTTTAGTTATTCCTGAATTAACGAAATTTGAAAGAGCAAAGTCTATAAGACGGTATCTTCCACAAAACGGAATAGACCCCATCGTTCTATCTTGAGTAAGTTCGGGAACGTTGTTATCGTGAATATTAGAAAAAACTAAACCTAATGCGTTCATAATATACCTCCTTAAACGTCCTTTTCAACCATAGCGCCAGCTTCAACAACTTTGTTTTTGCCAACGCAAACGTCACCGCCGATTACGGCAATTAATCTATCGTTAGTAACTTCACCGACTTTCGCATTTTCTTCAATAACAGCGTTTTCCGCTATGATCGAATTTATAACAACAGCGCCCTTTTTAATCTTAACACCGCTAAAAATAATACTATCTTTAACGATAGCGCCTTCTTCAACTTCAACGTTATGAGAAAGAACGGAATTTTCAACTGTGCCGTAAATTTCACAACCGGAAATTATCGCGCTGTTTACAACTCTAGCATTATCGCTTATATAATGCGGAGGTTCAATCGGGTTTCTTGAACGAATAACCCAAGATTTATCGTCAACTTGGAAGTTTGGCGTATCGCCAAGCAAGTCCATATTAGCATCGTATAAAGACGATATAGTTCCAACGTCTTTCCAATAACCCGAAAATTCGTAAGACATCATCTTTTCGCCAAGTGACAACATCCTAGGAAGAACGTCCCCACCAAAGTCGTTTCTACTGCCTTCTAATTTTTCATCTTCTTCTAAGTATTTGTAAAGTTTATCAGCCTTGAAAATATAAATACCCATAGACGCTAAATCTGACTTTGGTTGCTTTGGCTTTTCTTCAAATTGATAAATTTCACCATCTTCTTTTACGTTCAAGATACCAAATCTAGATGCTTCTTCCATAGGAACCTTAAACGCGGCAATAGTACAATCTGCATTTGTCTTAATATGAGTTTCAAGCATTTTTGCATAATCCATTTTGTAAATATGATCGCCTGAAAGAATTAAAACGTGCTCTGGATTATATCTCTTAATGAAATACAAGTTTTGATATATTGCGTTTGCAGTTCCCTTAAACCACTCGGAACCTTCTTTCGCTTGATAAGGAGATAAAATATGAACACCGCCAAAGTTTCTATCTAAATCCCACGGTTGACCGTTGCCGATATATTCGTTTAAGATAAGCGGTTGATATTGAGTTAACACACCTACCGTATCAATACCCGAATTTACGCAGTTAGAAAGCGGAAAGTCAATAATTCTATATTTTCCACCAAAAGAAACTGCTGGTTTTGCAATTTTGTTGGTTAACGCGTATAGTCTGCTACCTTGGCCACCAGCCAAAAGCATAGCGACACATTTTTTCTTGTAAATCATAATTTCCCCCTATGATAATTTTTCAAGATATATAAACGAGAGTTTTGGCATTTTAAGCGTAATGCCCGTCTCTTTGTTTTTTGATTTTTTAGCGATATATATTTGCTTTTTAATTTTACCGCTACCGCCGTATCTAATCATATCGGAATTAAACGACACTTTGTATTTCCCTTCCGGAAGTTTTATAAAATAATCGTTATTGTCACAACCGCTCATATTGATTACGGCTATGAGTTCGTTTCCTTTACCGTCGTTTCTTATAAACGAATATAAGTTCTTGTCTTTAAGGTCGGCATCAATCCACCTAAACCCGTCCCATTTATCGTCAACCTTATAAAGCGCTGGCGTATTTTTATAAAACTCGTTGATTTCTTTGTAGAAAACCCAAAGTTTATAGTGAAGCGGATAGTTTAACAAAAAGTATTCAAGCCCTTCTTTATAGTCCCACTCCTTAAACTGACCAAACTCTTCTCCCATAAAAGTAAGTTTCTTTCCAGGGTGAGCCATCATATACCCCATAAACGCACGATTTCCTGCAAACTTATCTTCATAAAATCCAGGCATTCTATCAAGCACGGATTTTTTACCGTGAACAACTTCATCGTGAGAAATCGGAAGAATATAGTTTTCACTAAAAGCATAAGTGAGCGAGAAAGTGAGTTTATTGTGATGATAACTCCTAAATAATGGATCTGTTGACATATACGACAAAGTATCGTTCATCCACCCCATATTCCACTTAAAGTTAAACCCAAGCCCACCTTCGTGAACGGGCCCCGTAACTTTTATATTTGCAGTAGACTCTTCCGCTATCATTAGCGCGTAAGGATATCTACCAAAAATTTCTTTATTAAGTTTATGGAAAAACGCTATTGCCTCTAAGTTCTTATTTTCGCCATACTGATTTGGAACCCACTCGCCAGGGCGTTTATCGTAATCTAAATATAGCATAGCCGCAACAGCGTCAACCCTAAGCCCGTCTACGTGGAATTTTTCAAAGAAGAATACTGCGTTCGATATTAAAAAACTTTGAACTTCAGTTCTGCCAACGTCGAAATATCTCGTTCCCCAAACTTCGTTTTCTTGCCTGTCTTTACCCTGATATTCGTAAAGTGGCGCTCCGTCAAATTCTATAAGTCCATGCTCGTCTTTTGGAAAATGAGCGGGAACCCAATCGACGATAACACCTATCCCTTCTCTATGAAAAGCGTTGATTAAAGACATAAACTGTTTTGGAGTTCCAAACCTTGAAGTTATAGAATAATATCCAACAACTTGATAACCCCAAGACCCGTCAAACGGATATTCCGAAACGGGCATAAACTCAACGTGAGTGTAACCCATTTTCTTAACGTATGGAACTAATTCCCTTTCTAAATCTTCATAAGTTAAATACTCGCCTTTATCTCTACGTTTCCAAGAGGCAAGATTAACTTCGTAAACGTTCATAGGAGATTTTAAGTGATTTTTAGTCTTAATAAATTCTAAATACTCTCCGTCCGTCCACTCAAAGCCTTCAATATCGTATACCTTTGACGCAGTATTTGGCGGAGTTTCAGAATGAAATGCGTAAGGGTCAGCCTTCAATACGATTTCGCCGTTATTTGAAGTGATTGCATATTTATAATTATCGTATTCTTTTACGCCTTCAACGAATAGTTCATAAACGCCAACGGTTACTTTTTGCATAACCGAAGAAGTTTTATCCCAATCGTTAAAATCGCCGACAACCGAAACGCTCTTTGCGTTTGGAGCCCAAACCCTGAAAATTACCCCGTTCTTATCACCTGCAGTACAAAAGTGCGCGCCCAAATAATCATAGGCGTTAAAATTCGTTCCTTGATGAAAAAGATAACCGGGTAAATCGTTTTTCATAGTTTGCCCCCTATTTACAATATTACAAATATATTATAATATATTTTTTTTCAAATTTCAATACGTAAATGAACTGTTTTTATCATATTTTGGCAAATATAAAAGGCAAATCGTTAAGACTTGCCTATATTAACTAAAATATTAAGTAGTAACACGCACCCAAGAGAGCAGGTATCATATTTGCAACGCTAATTTTTTTAATCTCTAAAAGATTAATCCCGACCATAAATACAAATACCCCGCCTATTGCGGAAAGTTCTTGCATAAAGTTTGCCTGACTTAATAAATATGGACCTATAAGACCACTAAGCAAGGCAAACACACCTTGAATTATAAGAACGGGTATAGCCGAAAACATAACGCTAATACCGTATTTCACAGTTAAAATAAGCGCAACCGTTCCATCGAGAACAGCCTTTACTAATAGCGTTTTATGTTCGCCAAGCCCAGACTCAATCGACCCGTATATTACCATAGCGCCAATACAAAATATCATCGTCGCTTGCACAAAGCCGTCTGAAAAACTTGAACCATCACCCGCTTTATTTTTAGAAAACGTTTTTTCAAGAGTATTTCCCGCTTTATCAAATAAATTTTCAATATTAAGTAGTGTTCCAATAATCGAGCCTACTGCAAAACTGATTAATAAAACGAGTATTCCAGAAATCCCTTGAACCGGTTTCATAGCATCTATAATACCAACTATCATAACGCAAACGCCAAGCGCTTGCATAACTACTTTTTCAATTTTTTCATTTATAATTTTCTTGCAAAAAAGCCCAATAAAAGAGCAACCAATAATTGCAAGAACGTTCACAAGTACGCCTAACATTATCTTATAACCGTAACGACGAATTTATCTCCATCATATTTTACCTTAGAAACTAAATTTAACTTATTATCGTAAGTTATTGCTCTAACGGTAATTTCACCATTTTCTCTAAAAAATTTATAGAGCCCCTCAGTTGCCTGTTCGTTTCCCATTGAATAGCAATTTATAATGTTTTCAACAGTATCAAACTTAACAACCTCAACAGGTCTTGAACCACCGAATAAATCTTTTTCTTCCTTAAAAAACTCAACCGATGCGTATTCACTGCGCAAATATTTTTTAGTATGCTCTACGCAAGATTTAACGTCATCACTAGCAAAGTGTGCGTTTTGAAAACCGAAAGACATAACCATCTCGTCAGCCTTTACAAAAATTACCAAGTCGCTACTACCGCTTTCGTTTGCAAACCCTACGACTTTATCTTTGCCGTAATCTAATACTACGGGATTAAACTCACTAAGTTCATTTTCTAAAACTTCTATAGTCTTCTTAATACTCATAAAAACATCTCCGTATGAACGTACATAGCCGATTTTTCAACTTTATCAAAAATATTACTTTCTCCAAAAGGAAACTCTAAAACAAGCGGAACGGACGGATAGTACTGCCTAATATTTTCATAAACTTTTAAGCAACTGCAATCGCCCTTGCCAACTTCAACTACCGTTGAATTTTTATTATCAGCCGTTGTTTCGATAAAATCCCCTAATGAAGTAGTCAAAGTTCTATCTTTTAAGTGATATCTTTGAACGTATGGGGCAAGAGAATTAACAGCGGTAAACGGATTAACTCCGTAGAGTAAAAAATTACCGCCGTCAAATATTAAATGCAAGCCTTTAACAGATTTTAGAACGTCTAAAGTAGAACTTTCGTCGTTAAACGGATAATCTTTAACCCCGACGTTTTCAATGCCTATTGAAACACCGAACGCCTCGGCATATTTAACTATTCTTCTTAAATTTTGCTTTAAGTTAGAAAGCATTGTTTCATCGTATCCGCCCTCAATAAATTCAGGTAAAAGCATTATCTCTTTCACTTTATATTCAACGGCAAAATCTACGATTTCAAGGGCTTTTTTGTAATTATTTTGCTCGCCTAACGGACAAAAGGCAAAAAGAGAATCAACCGATAATCCCGATATCAAAATCTCTTTGAGATACGAGTTTTCGCCAATAAGCCTTTCGTATTTTACGTCAAGCGAAGTTATGCCTATTCCCTTTAATTTATATAAGGCTTGTAAAACGTTAATATTAAGTTCTTCTTTGATAGCAAGAACGTTTTCAAAATTTATTCCAAGTTTTTTCATAGTTAAATTAATACGCGATCTCCATCGCCGTAAACTTCAGCGTAACGCGCCATAAAAGATACCGGTTCGCCCGCCATTTTCAAGTGAGTGGTTTCACCATAAGATAACATTCTAAATATTGCCTTGCCCTTTTCTCTCTCTTCCGTAACAACCGTTGTTATTGACGAGGGAGCAGCGCAAGTATGATTGATTATCGCAACCAAAGGAACGTTCAATAGTTCAGATAACAAATAACTTTCAAGCCCAAAGTGACAGGTTAAAACTATATTATCTTTATTAGCGTTCAAAACGTCGTAATAAGCGCCGTTTTTACGATAACCGTGTTTTTGTAAAAGTTCAGATAACTCTTGCTTAACAAAAGCGTATCTACTTTTGATTTGGTCGTTCAAACCGTTAAAATCAACTTCTAACCAACGGTTTTTATCGTATAATTTTTCATCAGACGCTAAAAACGAAGGTGCGTTATCCCACATATCAGGTTCAAACTCAGCCAAAAAATCTAAAACCTTATAGGTTTTAGTTTTGTTATATTTCACTATTGCATCTGCCGTAAATTTAGCCCTATTTAACGGAGAAGAATAGATATAGTCAATTTTTTCGTTTTTCAAATAATTGCCGAGAATATCGGCTTCTTTGAACCCTTTTTCAGTTAATGTATTGTTTTCATAATCGGGTTCAGCATGTCTAATAATTGTTATTTTCATAATAATTTATTGCTTGAGCAGAAACGCAGTATTGCGAAGTTTAGATCTTTAATTTGTTAGAAACAAGCAAGACAAGGCTCGCGAAAGAAATAGGCTGAAATAGACCTTTTGGTCATTGAAGTCTATTACTTGAGCAGAAACGCAGTATTGCGAAGTTTAGTTCTTTAATTTGTTAGAAACAAGCAAGACAAGGCTCGCGAAAGAAATAGGCTGAAATAGACCTTTTGGTCATTGAAGTCTATTGCTTGAGCAGAAACGCAGTATTGCGAAGTTTAGATCTTTAATTTGTTAGAAACAAGCAAGACAAGGCTCGCGAAAGAAATAGGCTGAAATAGACCTTTTGGTCATTGAAGTCTATTACTTGAG